>CBJMBI010000700.1:0-2450 GCA_966427955.1 uncultured Ktedonobacterales bacterium | reverse complement strand
GTGATTAGTGCGGTCGAGCCACATACTTTACACTCATTGCCAGGCCAACGCTTGATCTTTCGTACATGGCAAGAAATGCATACTCACTTACGCTTCTTATTAGGCTCACGTACACGTGTCGCTATGGAATATTCGCCAATGAATGCTATTCCCTACATTTCGCGAGTCGATGCGGGTACGATCGATTTGGTACGTTCCTTTGGTGTTGATGTCGTCAGTTCCGCAAACTTGGCCCAACGTTTCATTGCTCAGTTAACTGAACAGCAAATTGCTAGCCATCGTGAGGCTGGACGACGTTTGATTGCTCTCAAAGATCAGCTCTTTGCAGAACTAAGTACTGATCTGAGGGCTGGGCGAGAATTGGATGAATATCAGGTACAGCAACGTTTCGTCGAACTGATCTTACAGGCTGGACTGGACATGGCTGATGAGGCTCCAATCGTAGCCGTAAATGCCAATAGCGGGAATCCACATTACTGTCCTTCTCGCACGCAATCTAGTCCCATGAGACGTGGTGATCTGGTACTCTTTGACTTCTGGAGCCGTCTACCTATGGCTAATGCTATTTATGCTGATTATACTTGGGTCGCCTTTCTTGGTACACATGATGAAATACCAACACATCAGCATCATATTTTTGAAATTGTCCGTAACGCGAGAGACGCATCGATTGCATTTATACGTGAGCGAGTCACTGCTGGCGAACGTGTGGAAGGTCGTCAAGTCGATGATGTAGCACGCAATATCATTGCCAGAGCTGGCTATGCCGACTACTTTGTGCATCGCACAGGCCATAGCATCGGTACCACTGAGCATGGAAATGGGGCTAATCTCGACAATTTTGAGACACAGGATGAACGCACTTTGTTACCCTACACGTGCAACTCAATTGAGCCCGGCATCTATTTGCCTGAGTTTGGCATTCGCAGTGAGGTAGATTTACTCATCCTAGAACACGATGTTGAGGTCACGGGTGTTCCTATTCAAGAAGAGATTGTGCCCCTACTCCAGTGAGCAGCGAACAGCTTTTTACCAGGGTAGCGCCATCTTTTACAACTCTCTCAGGCATCCAACGTACATAAGTAATAAAGAAATCCTCAAGCAGCCATTACCATAGCGCAAGACACCACTTCGACATTGTATTTGTATAGTGAGAGGAAATATCTGTATGGGCGAAGAATGGGAGCAAAACCCGAATTCAGCTTCGGGCCAACCAAATCAAGATGATTTAGATAAACTTTTAGAAGATATCAAGCACAAGTTTACTAAGGGAGCAAATGAAGCCCAGTTGCGTATTAAACGTGTCTTTAATAAAGCTGGCGATTATTGGCAGAGTGCACAGACAATTCCTACTCCCCGTCAGCCCAATAGTGTTGAAGAGCAGCGTATTCGTCAACTCGCTGATATCTGGAGTACTGAAAATTGGCGCGTGGCGCGTGATCTGGGGAAGTATATGGATGTGGTTTCATGGTGCAGTAATGAGGTTTGGGAACTGACGCTGGAGACACGCTGGGAAACGCGAACCATGGAACTCGTGACTGAGGCTTATACAGGTACTACAAGCGCTGCTGCTGGTTTGCGGCGACCTCTGCTGCCAGTATGGGATTATGAGTTGCCAGCAGTGACCGGTCTCAAAGCACCAGAAACGCGCACGCGTGTCGATGGATTAGACGAGGTTATCTCGTGTACTATCTGTAATGGTACTGGCCATGTGTTATGTTCCAGTTGTAATGGTCGCGGCTGGACCGTCTGTTCCGATTGCAAAGGACGCACGAAAAAGCGTTGCTCTACCTGTCGCGGTCGCGGCTACGTGGCTGACAATACGAGTATTGAGAAGAAGACCTTCTTTAAGCGCAAGGCTGATGATATGGCAAGTGCCATCGGAAATAAAGTTTCGGATGTCTTCGATGGTATTCGCCAACAGGGTGTTCCTATTCCCAATCCTGTTGATATAGATCCTGCCACTAAAGGCGCTACTATCCCTTGCCCAGATTGTATCAATGGAGAGTTAGATTGTTCGTGTGGCAATGGCAAACGTGTCTGTATAACCTGTCAGGGAGCCAGAACATCACTTTGTTCGGGTTGTACTGGCACAGGAAAGCTTGTGCGTCGCCGTGAGATTGTACGCCGCTTTGAATTGCGAACTCAGACGCGTTTTCTAGGTGAGAGCGCCATTCCTACAGCTCATTTGCTCAAGGCAAATGGCGATCTGGTCTATAGTGCAGAGGTTAACGAGTCACTACATAGTGAGGCTCCTCCTGATCAAGTGCCTATTGATATCTGGCGTAGTACTGTGGAATTGGTGCAGGCCGAGAGCCAAATACCGGAGAAACCCGGCACTGATCCTCAGACTCGCCCTCGTCCAAGCTTACAGGTGATTGAATTGGTACGCATTCCCTATATCAAAGTACAGTATCGCTATGCCGAGCAAGATTATGTGCTCTATATCT
>CBJMBI010000699.1:0-2453 GCA_966427955.1 uncultured Ktedonobacterales bacterium | reverse complement strand
ATCAAGTATGCTTGACTTTCTATCATTGATATGCTATGCTGGTCAATGTCAGGAAATCAAACAGTATAAGTTTTTTTGTAGGGAAATCAATCACAGATCGTGACGAACATGGAGGAATTACAACGGATCAACATGCATCCGGGGAAGCCCCGAAAATATCGGACTACAACGATATTCATCATTTCATTTGTGAGAAACTTGCTGAGATTCGCTTGACAAGTATCGATGTACTAGAGCAAGAGATGGTGAGCAATGGAGGTGATCTTGACATAGATTCGGAGGAAGGCGCAAGCGTCGCCTATGGGTTAGAGGGAGCAATTGGTCGCAAACTAGTAGGATCACAGGATATCAAGCGAGAAAACTTTACTTCGATTAAGCGTCTCTCGGATCTTCTCCATAGGAACATGCTGAAATCACTGAAGAAGGGCACTCAAAAATGACTCAGGAAGCAACCTTAGTAGGGATCAGAAAAACAAGGAGAGTCGTGTCACTATGTATGCTAACACAACAGAGAATCTATGTGGAGGAAAAATTGCCGTGACGAAACTGCTTCAAGCACAAAACCTCTCACTTGCATGGTTGGCAGGAATTGAGCATCTTTTAAAATGCGGAGGAAAGGACATCAGTGTAATCGTTGAAATAGAGCAGGTAGACAAGGAGGATTCACGCATACGTCAACTGCTGGATGATTTTCTCGCTGAACGTAGTACTCACAAAGAGGTAGAACTCTTCCCTGTAACGACTGTTGCAAACACGCTTTTTCCACAGGCATTCTACCATCCACAACGTGGCGACGAAGCACGCTCATTTCTTTACAAGAAGCATGAGCAGAGCTTCGCCGTGACAAAACAACATCCTGCGAATCGCCATGGGACCTACTTTCAGCGTATGGTTGCTTGGCCAGGGAAGCACAGGAATATCAATCAATTGGAGGTGATCATTTATCGTCTGCGAAAAGCATTGAGTCGTTCGAATCCTTTGAGCAGTGCATATGAAATTGGAGTGAGTAATGTTGAAGAAGGAGAGCCAGATAGAGCTCAAACAGAAGAGATCAGAATTTACCAACCGGGGAGTGATGGCAGAATAATGGGATTTCCTTGCCTTAGCCATATCAGCCTCACATTGTTTAAGAGTCAACTGCATTTGACTGCCCTCTACCGCAACCAGCATTTCATCCGCAAAGCCTATGGAAATTACCTAGGATTGAGCCGCTTGTTACTCTTTTTATGTCAGGAGATAGGATGTGAACCGGGTAGAATCGCTTGTGTAGCTTCACATGCAGACGCGGAACTAGTTCTAGGAAAACGCGCTATTACTACTTTCGTTGAAAACTGTAGATCAGCACTTTCAGTCAAACAAGAAGTGATGTAAGGAAAGGGTACTTATCTATGACATCGTTGCAAACAAACCAGATAGAAACCATGAATCTGACGCTGCAGGAGTTACGTGTAGAACTATTACGGGATTGCCCTCTCCTCTGTGTTCATTGTTCTGCATATGCTGCACCTAATCACACGATGCATCTTCCTCTTCAGCGCGTCTTCTCACTGATCGAAGAGTTTGCCGTAGGGGGCGGACGTCGAATCACGTTTACAGGTGGAGAACCGCTCATGTATACAGGCATTGAAAGCATCCTGAAACGCAGTCGTGAGCGAGGATTGCATACTCGCGTCTTTTCTTCAGGAATTACCTTCAATGGTACAGAGCGAGTTACCGGATATAATGTTTTAGAACAATGCGCTCCTTTTCTCGATACTGTAATGTACAGTGTATATTCGACCAGTACAGAGACCCACAATCGAATTACTCGTATACCTAGTAGCCTAGAACTGACCTTGGAAGCGATTAGGCATACCATCGCCCTTAAGATCGGTACGGAACTGCATTTTGTGCCAACGCTACACAATTATCGAGAACTCCCTTCCATTGTTGAACTTGCTGCGACATTACGAGTTCCTAGAGTGGGGATCATACGTTTTGTTCCACAAGGGAGAGGAAAAGTGAAGTCTCATGAACTAGAACTCCACAAAGAAGCGCACCGATGGCTAAGAGAGACCATCATCGAGTTGCGCAATCGTTATCCCCATGTCATACTTTCCGTTGGCTCCGCCTATAACCTGCTCGGTGTAGATGACTCCCATCCTTGCACAGCAGGAATAAACCAACTCGTTATTGAAGCGAATGGTCGCGTTATTCCCTGTAGCGCCTTTAGCAGTGTTCGAGTGAATGATAACTTTGGTAACATCCTTCAACAGCCGCTTCAGACGGTGTGGAAAAAGTCGCTTTACCTCCAAGAGGTTCGGCAGGCATTGGCTAGCGTCCATGCCTGTAATGGCTGCCTCGCGCAGAAAGCTATCGTTGCTGGTCGAATAGATGCACAAGCGTATGATCCAATCGAGGGACTTTAGTATCCATAATTGAGACATATATGGAGGAGACTATGCAGAAAACAT
>CBJMBI010000698.1:0-2453 GCA_966427955.1 uncultured Ktedonobacterales bacterium | reverse complement strand
AACAATTTAATGAACAATTTAATGAACAATTTAATGAACAATTTAATGAACAATTCAAAGAAATCTGTAACAAGCTCAAGGGACCCCCAGAGAATAAATCATCCCATGATATAACCAATCTAGATAGGACAAATAAAAACTTGGAAGTCCCCAAAGGTGGTATCCCTGTAAAATATAAGCCAGAGCGCATTAATGGCCTACATGTTCTTCCAACACCTGGTAATCGCAACAATTGCATGATTCACAGTTTGCTAGCGGCAAGCAAGCCTGAATTACTAAAACCAAATCAACCCAATCTCTCTCTCAAAGAACGGTGGTCAAAAATATACGAAAAGGGCCAGGAGATAAGAGAATATTTGGTAAGGAAGAAACAAGAGGAGATTAATACAATGAATGATGATGAGCTTAAAGAGGCGTTTGCAGTAATGCGTAAGGAGCAGATTAAGAAAGATACTCCGGATATGTCTGAAGACAGTATTAAGCAAAAAATTGCTGATGAGATTAATAAAATTGATATTAAGCAAAGAGCAGCTACTTTTCAGCAAAAGCTTGTTCTCTATGAGCAAAGAAGATATCTAAACGTGCATGATGATTTGCCGAATGTCATACAATACATGGTAAATAACAACTTAATCGAATCTAGCGGTAGTCTAGTAGTATATAGTTGGAAGGGCGGCAAAGTGTTGCCATGCGAAACCGTTCAGTGGGACGAAAATGTGCACGTTGATACCAAAAATGTGCTCTTTGAGAAAAGAATTGATCCAGCCAAGCCTTACTATGCTATGCTCTTAGAGCCTGGACATCATTTCGAGGTCATGATAAAACCAGAGAAGCTAGGGAGGCATAAAGAAGAAATTAAGGATATTTTCTGGATAAGATTGGAAAATGGATTATACAATCGTTTCGTAGCTTTGGAATATGATAAGTGATTTTGGGATATGATAAAAATAAGATAGGAAAGAGTGAAAAACAAATCAAGAAAACTTTCAGGAAAACCAATCGAAACGATCAGTCAGGCAATGATCTCAATAATCCCATTTGTCTTGACTAAGTACAGGTGGGCGCAAATACGTTCCGAGTGAAACAGCAGGGTTTGACAGCGAAGAAGAAAAGGAGGTAGCCTGAGAGAAAAAGAAGGTGCGATCAAAAGGAGGAAGCGAGCGATGAGTGGTCCCAAGCCGATCTATCCGATCAGTTTAACGGAAGCCGAGGAGAAAAGCTTGCGTGAGGTAGCAAGAGCGCATAAAACAGGACAGAGCATGGCAGTGCGGGCGCGGATTCTGTTATATGCGAACGAGCATCCAGAGTGGAGCAACCAACAGATTGCGCAAGCGCTGGCAACGACAGATCGCAACGTGCGCAAGTGGCGAGGACGATGGGCAAGCACCCACTCAATAGCCGACGCGCCTCGTAGCGGAGCGCCGAGGCGTTTTTCCCCCTGCAGTGCGTGCGCAAGTGACAGCCACCGCCTGCCGTTTGCCACAACAGAGCCAGGTGCCGCTGGCCCGTTGGAGTCATCGAGCTATCGCACGACAGGTGGCAGCCACGATGAAGGGGCCTTCTCCTTCCAGCAGAACTGTCGGACGCTGGTTAAAAGCTGAGAGGCTTCGACCTTGGCGCTCTCATCAGTGGCAACATATTCACGATCCTGAGCAGTTTCTGCAGCGGGCTCGCCCAGTTCTCGAGCGGTATGTGCAAGCGCTCGCTTTATTGAAGCAGGGGATCTGGCTGGTGTGCATGGATGAGAAAACCTCGATCCAGGCGCGTGAAGGGGAAGAGGCACCGCGACCAGCAGAGGTGGAAAGCCCACAGTTACAGGCATCGCGATACACACGTCGTGGAGCACTCAATCTGTTTGCAGCCTTGTCTGTGGCCGATGGAAAGGTCTCTGGAGTCATGCGTTCCCGCAAACGTTTTGTGGATTTTCAAAGCGTGATCTGCGAGATGATCATTCCAGAAGCCCTTGATCGTGGAGTGCACACCGTGGAACTGATTTTGGACAATGGGACCACTCACGCGCCAAAGCAACTGGAGCACTGGTTACAACAACTCCCTCTTGTCCAGCAAGGCAAACTCACCTTCCACGTGATTTGGTTACCAACCAATGCTTCATGGTTGGATCAAATCGAGATCTGGTTTAGCATTTTGCAACGCAAGCGATTGCAGCCCAATCACTTCGAGAGTCTCCAGGCCCTGGAACAGGCTATTGCAGACTTTATTGCGTATGACAA
Organism: uncultured Ktedonobacterales bacterium; assembly: GCA_966427955.1. GTDB lineage: Bacteria > Chloroflexota > Ktedonobacteria > Ktedonobacterales > Ktedonobacteraceae > DASYAN01. The sequence continues at coordinate 222 of CBJMBI010000698.1, read as the reverse complement.
CCAAGAGGCAAAAGCTATCCAATGGACCTATACCATTGAAAAGCTTGAGAAAAAACTCGAAGAGAGGAAAAAGAAGCAAACAAATCTAGCAGCTGCTTAAAAGCTCAAGTGACAACTCGGATCGGACTTCTGGCCACCTGTACTTAGTGCATCATCCCCTGTCGTTTATGCCGCTGAGACAAGTGAGAGCAGGAGTTCTTTGGCGTGCTCTTGACTCGACGC
>CBJMBI010000697.1:0-2456 GCA_966427955.1 uncultured Ktedonobacterales bacterium | reverse complement strand
CGTGCGCATCTTGAGAAGCTTGGAGAGAATCCTGATCAACTTGTGCGAGAGACAGAGATGCGCACGATAAAAGAGATGCAACAGCGTACTCCTCTTGAGAAGAAAAAAGGGCAAATAGCCTCGTCAATAAGAAGGGCATTAATAGACAAAACAGCTAGTGATGAGCTAGCAAGGCGAATGCTCGTTGCGCATCAGAGAAGAGAACTTGCAACGAATACGCAAAACACTCAAAGTATTGTCTTTGTGCACGGGTTCAGGTTTGTCTACGGACCTATTTCCAAGGGGGCTACTGATGGCTTCGATTGCACTGCTTATTGGGGAAGGATCCCAGGTGCTTTGTCTACGCTTGGGTGGCAGGGAGATTTTCGATACGTGAAGTACTACATCGGAGACTCCAAGCACTTCAACGGAGCCGCCGAGGGGCGTTATAGTACAGATCTTCACGATCCCTTATATGCATCAACTTGTACTGGGTATGATGCGAGAGCAGACGGGAGCAATGATGAAAGTCTAGACCGTCTCTCGTGTTTGTTTGCTCAATACTTGAATTACAACTTTGGCCAGTCCAATAGTGATGTTGCCATCATTGCGCACTCTATGGGAGGCATTATTGTTCGCAACGCGTTGGCACGAGTACAAACGGATGGGGGGCAGGGCAATTTTCCGACATCGGTTGGGCAAGTGACTGATGTTGTCACACTCAACACACCCCACACCGGGATCCAAGTGGGAGATGACATTTTAGCATGTGGGGGATGCCAGCAACTATCAGACCTTATCGACTCTGGGCCAGTCATGACATACCTCAAAACATCTGGAAGGAACCCACAAGCATCGTCAGTAGTAACAGACTGGACAGCTATTGGAGGTACTTGCGATACTATCGTAGCTGGAGCAGAAATAGGGAATACCAATGCTGAAAACGCTATCGATATGAATGCTAGGCATGCTATTATATATGACAACCCATGCTACAACCACACCAGTGGTCTCAGTGACTCCGATGTCACCAGCCGCGACGCAACACAATACTATTGTGATACAACGGATCCTAACAATAACCCATGTGGGACAGACGTCACTAATGGAAATAATTGGTATTACAGGCATAACGGTCCACATATGGTAGCCGAGATTTATACCGAGCTTACCGGAGATGCATCATGAAAGGAAGCATGCCCGAAGAAGAAAAACCTTCTGTGCCTATGCGGTCTGCAATGGGCGCTACTTTGATCATCATGCACCTTGTCACCCTCTGTTGTGATTGTCTGCTCTTGCTCACGATAGGCCCAGAAATCGGGTCTCCCGACCCATGTGAAAATGAATGGATGCCTTTCTTGATACATCTGGGTTTCGCCATCCTTTTTCTTCTGCTCGGGATTTTTCTGGTAATGTATCGACCATCGTTGCCAGGAAAGGCAAGAAGAGGCACGAAGTTCTGTTGGCCAGTTGGCCTTACTTTGATAGGAACCAACACTTTTCTTTTCTTCGTCCCTTTAGTGATCTCTGCTCTGACGAGCCCTTATACTTTGCCCAGGGCGTGCCTACCTGGGATTAATCTGATTCCGCTGAACTTGCTGCACTTTGGTGGATTTATAGTCGGGCTTGGCGTGACAATTGTGGGACTTTTGCATGCACTGACGCGGAGGTGAGCGGAAATTGGATATACAGAAAAAACGCCCCTCACAGCCTGTTAGAGGTCTATACGGAACTCACAAGCGACGCCTCTTAATGACCTGTAGGTGTGTTTTTAACGAAAAGATACAACGTACTATATAACAAAAATTATATAGTACGTCGAAATATGCCTTTAGAAAGATATTAGTAATCAAATACTACAATATGAGAAAAAACGTGTCTGATAGTAATACTCCAGAAAAGAGCACCACACACCAGAATACCATCGAACCTGTGTGGATAGTGCTGGTAATGGTTGCTGCTGCTGCTCTTTATTTCAATTTGGATAATATTTATAGTGGTGAGATTGTTTGCTACCGCGAAGCTGGTGAGTTCCAAGATATAGGACTGTTTTATCCTATTATTCCTACATTGATCATTTGTCTTGTTTGCATTTTTAAAGTAATTATATGTGTAGTTCTTAGATTAATCGGAAGTATTTCAAAAAATACATTGATGCGTAAATTAATATTATGGGTTTCTATAATGTTTATCGCGTTATTTTCTCTTTTTATGGATTTATACATTGTTTATGGGAACGTTGTATCTTGCACTCACGATGCTGTTGCTAAGTTAGAAAATACAGTCCTAATGTATCCTGCTATAGCTATAGCAATAGTTTGTATTATTTGCATCTATAAAGTGGTAATGGGAATTATTTCGTATTTGCGAGAATGATTCACCTCAGTCCTGCAATATCTAGCACAAATTGTGTTATTTGTTGAATAACTTGGCTCATGTCCCTTTTTGGTGATAGTCTCTGGAATAAGAGTGTGTAG
>CBJMBI010000696.1:0-2456 GCA_966427955.1 uncultured Ktedonobacterales bacterium | reverse complement strand
AGTTTTGGAAAGTGTAAAGAAAGAGTTAGCCAGCTTGGAGAGATTTCCTCTTCACTTGTCCCTTTTTCCCCCTCGATCGAATCACCTTCATGTGCTATGCTTCACTGTGGCTATGAGAAGGAAAGGACTTTCAAGAGGATTAAATATACTATGTCATCAGGTTTTGAAAAATCTCGTCAGAGAGAAACCACTAATTCATCAGATCATGCTTTGCGCAAATCAAAAGGATTCGATAGTAATCGACAGTCGAGCACTGGATCTAGAAGTTTTGCAGAAAGTGGTACAGCAGGACAAGGCTCTACTAGGCACAGCTTTGCGCAAGATCGCACGCGTTCATCACGGCCCTTTAGTCGTGAGAGACTCTCCGAGTTGAGAGCTGAGCTGATGGAAAGTTCTTCTAGAGAAGAAATAACTGAAGAAGAAGAATCCGATGTTATTGATGATAGCGAGATGTTAAGAAGATTTAATCAACTAAAAAAGAAAATCTTCAGCTCAATTAATGATAAGAGCTATGACCCACTGGAAGTAGGTTCGTCGAGTAGCACTTCGAGCCTGTCAACACTCTCTAGGGAGGCTACCTCGGAAGAGGTGGGGCATTCTCTTACAGACCATTCCACAGGTGATTGGTCATCATCTTGGGCAAAGACTCAAAGTATGTTGAGTACAGAATTTACAGAATATGATGAAGATTTTCAAAAACAGTATAAAAATAATGAATGGGAAAATAAACAATTTCGGCAATCGCTAAATGAATACAAAAATTCAGTAAATAGTACAAATATGTTCAGAAAGTTGAAAAATGATGTAATAAACAGTTTCAATAGTGCTGTTCTTAATATAAGAAATAGAATGAATAGAATTCTTACTAGAGGGAGTGATGATATGCCAATGTTTGAGGTGCAATGGGAATATCGTGAATACAAGAGTGCAAACGTTAGGAAAAGTCGTATGCGGAAGAAGCCCAAGGACACAGCTTCGGTTATACTTACCCAAAAGATGCTCTTAAGGAGAAGATATCGTTATAGTATCTGTAATCCTCTTCTTGAAAAGGGTACATATCCATAAATTCTAATAGACAAGATCAGGAATGTCCCCTCTTCGAAAACTGATTCTGCAGAAAAGCCACCCATTGCAACACGTTTGGCAGCTTAACCCATCACATCGGATTGTATTCTCACGCACTCAGTAAACAAGCTGCCAAACCTTGATGAAGATTAAAGAATTAACAGGATAAATAGACAAGCATCATATATACCCTCTTTAAATTTTAAAGTTCATTAAAGCTGCAACTCTCTAGGAAATTTGTCATGTTTAATAACTTTTTCTTGATTTATCACAGACAATATTATATATCTTACCAGGGTAGCTGATCACCTTGAAAGCTAGTGACTACTAGCAAATATGCCTACTGGTATTGCCGCTTCAGTGTATCTCCCCGCTGGTAGCTCGGTTCCCTCCGAGCGCTTGACTTAATGTTCGTATAAAGCTATTTACAGTCTAGCTATGATGGCATATTGGGCGAAAGTACATCTTATTGATATATGTGATTTTACAGAGTAGAGAGGAGGCAATTGATAGATACATTTCCACTAGATGTTACTTTCATTATTTTACACCGTTTGTGCTCTTTTTTTTACCACTTCCCGGACTGAGGTCAGACAAGCTCTTTTTGTTACCGCTCAGTACAGCGTGAAGTTTATTCAGAGCAGGAGTCTCTAGTAATTTGGAGAAGAACAGTGTGCTATGTATAGTCTTGATTACAGGACCCTGGTTGGGGTCTTGCAGCAATTAGGATCTTCAGGGGAATTCCACTGTGATCTGCCTTCTCTGGCCACATTGAGAGGAGGAGGGAAGGCCATTTTATTTGTGCAAAGTGGAAAGGTTATTTCTTGTTTGATTCTTAACAAAGATGGGCAGAGGGTGCATCATGATAATGAGGCCCAACGTCTGCTCCTTATGCTTGGTACATTGGATTGGGAACTTATCCCTTCGACTTCTAGTAAAACTGCCAGTCCAGTCACTCCACCACCTATACCGAGAGTAAAACCCGCAAAGAACAGTACACATCTCATTCCACGGCGACTCATGGTTCCTGATGCCCAACTTCGCACTTGGTCAACGTTGGAACGATCAGTATATTTTCTAGCTGATGGTACACACAGTATTGAGCAGATTGCAATGCTCTTATCGCGACCAGTCAAGACAATTGAACAGGTTATCCAGAATTTGGAGGCTGCTGGCGTCATTGTCCAATCATAGTGGCATTGTCACACGCCTTATTTTTTCCTCAAGAAAGGAGAGTTAGTCCTCTTCTATCGGGAAAAGAGACCGCTATGATGGAAGATGGAAGCTATCACAACTCAAGAAGTATCTCTTACACTCGTATTACGAGGATATTGTTGTCGAGGCTTCGTGCAAAACATTATCGGGTGTACGCACCTGGAAATGTGCTGTCC
>CBJMBI010000695.1:0-2459 GCA_966427955.1 uncultured Ktedonobacterales bacterium | reverse complement strand
AAGCATTCAGGAGTAATCGCATATTTTCGCAAAGAGTACATCAAAACGAAAATATTTGATCCAACCTACTCTACTATTATCGAAGAGGCATTCAACATGAGGAATAACAGCGATTATGTCGACTTTTTTGAAACTACTATGGACGATGCAAGAGAACAGGTTGAAAACGCAAAGCTATTTCTAAGCGCAGTTGAATCTTATTTGCAAGATATCTGGGACACACCGAAGAATACCTAACAACGCAACAAGCACTTGCAGTTGTGCTTGCCGCATCGGAGAATTATGGATAGATACAGCATTCATGATACCAATTCATCTTCAAAAGCAGAGGAGGCCCGTCGCCATACTGATAATGTGATACGCAGGCTAGCGACGTCTTCAAGGAGAGACGATGCAGGGTCTTCAAACCGGCCCATTGAGAGAATCCGCCTTGATAATAGAGAGGAGGTCCGTGCTCAGGCAATTGATAGGGGAAGGGCTAAAATGCAGAAGTACCAACAAGAAGCCGAGCGTTATCAAGAGAAAGACAAAGATACACTTAAACTTTTTGAGAAATCTTTTAATACGTATCTCCCTAATAGAGAAAAGAAAGTAATTAAAGCTACTTCAATATCATCCAAGATTGGAAGATATATAAATGAAATAAATGTGGAAGATGGGATAATTATTGGGAAGACTAATGATCACTATAATAAGAGAAAAGAGAAGAGAGAATTTCATTATTCAGAGATTGTCTTTAACCAGCTACGCCTCGTTTTGAAGCATTTAGATAAGAAGATATCAGAGTTTGATCTCAAAAGTTGGTATGGTGAGAATATTCACAATACAAGTACACTAGATGTAGTGAAACTCTTCTTTCCAGAAGAAAGAAGTCCAAATGGAAAGATAAAAAAAGGCAAGAAGACATTTCTAGCTGGTACTGATGGTTTTATTGCACTGGCAGGAACAGAAGCTGCTCAGTCAAAATTTTACTTGCTCGCTCAGCATCCGAAGGCCTTTCATAGGAAGGAAGTGACAAGCATCACAGTAATACGGCACTCTGACGAACAAATAGACATTGAGTATGATTTTGGTTTGCAAGTGGACCAAAATGAACAAATAGATATTGAGTATGATTTTGATTTATAAATGGATCAAAAAGAAAAAAAAATAAAAGGCCGCCCCTAACATAAGCAAAAAAAAGGCGCAACTTTCTATGGTTCACCTGAAAGCCAAAACACAAACCGAGCTAAAACAAATACTAGATAAAAAGGCCTTGACAGATTCTATATTTGCAACTATATTAGTTACAGATATAGCAAAAGGAGAGATCTTAACATTTCTACCAATACCCAGTTCGCCGTCGCAATCCATATCCTGATACTGCTGGCCCAGGCAGAAGATGAGCCGATGACTTCAGAGAGGATGGCAGGCAGTATCAATACCAACCCTGTCTTCATTCGACGAATCTTAGGGTTACTCAGCCATGCCAAACTGGTGACTTCACAATCAGGCGTAGGCGGGGGATGGCGGCTACTGCGTGATCCAGCTACGATCACCCTGCTAGAGGTCTACCGGGCGGTTGACAAAGGGCATCTTCTCTCGATGCACCATAGCACTCCCAATCCAGCTTGTCCGATTGGTAGAAATGTTCAACGCACTCTATCCTTCTACTTTGGCGAGGCCGAACAAGCGTTCGAGCAGGTCCTGGCACGGCAAACTATCGCCCAGGTTCTTCAGACGGCATGCGACGAACCTCGTTTCTAGACATAGTAAGGCTGCATGCCTTTTTTTTATCACTATTCATAACTGGTTCAGTTACAATTCGAAAGGAACATAACATGAAGATTGCATTATTCGGAGTTGGCATGATTGGTCAACGTATCGCTCAAGAGGCGCTTTCTCGCGGTCATGAGGTAAAGGCCATTGTCCGTGATGTTTCCCGTGTCCCCCTCAGCCATCCTCACCTCACTATCACGCAGGGAGATATCCTTGATCCAGCCAGTGTTGCTGAGTCCGTAGTTGGTTATGACGCAGTGGTTAACGCAACCAGTCAGATAGGAAGTGAGAATCCAGAGGCATTCTCGCAAGCCGCTCACTCCCTGATTGAAGGCCTCAAGCGTGCCGGGGTTCATCGTCTCGTGGTTGTCGGCGGTGCCGGTAGTCTAGAAGTGGCTCCAGGGGTACAATTTGTAGACACCCCCGATTTCCCTGCAGCCTGGCGTCCCGGCGCAGCCGCTCTTCGTGATGCCCTTGCGGTCTACCGTACAGCAGATCTAGACTGGACGTTTTTCAGTCCCGCTGCATTCATTTCACCAGGTGAGCGCACCGGTAAGTACCGCACCGGCACCGACCAGTTGGTGACAGACGAAAAGGGTGAGAGTCGCATCTCTGCTGAGGATTACGCCGTTGCTCTTATAGATGAGCTAGAAAAACCTCGCTTCATCCGCCGCCGCTTTACTGCGGCCTACTAATATATT
>CBJMBI010000694.1:0-2461 GCA_966427955.1 uncultured Ktedonobacterales bacterium | reverse complement strand
TGGAGAGTAAGGTACAGTTTAGGTAATTGGTACTTGACTTCCTTCTCTGCCTCTGGTCTCTCCAAGGGACTTGACAGAACTACTATAATGAAACTCGGCCATGGTTGCCGCAGTTTCGGGTGGAGCGTTTTTCATCTTATCTGGGGCTAGTAGTACTTCTTTTGCCTGTAGTGAAGGGATTATAAAGTACAAAAATAGAGCCCAATTTCCTCTGAAAATCCTATTTACATAGGCTCCACTTATTAGGTGCTATGGCGCCTTCCGTGTATTTTTTGAGTTGACCACGACATTATGTAAGGAGGTGTTACGACCTTTCCTCTATCTTTGTAGTTTTCTCCAACTGTTATCAAGGCAAGGAAAACTAATCCCAGTGGTCTTGCAAAAAATGGCACTTGCAGTAATTTGCTGGAGGTCATTTTAGGGGAAAGTTTCTATGACTGTCTAGGGGGAAAGAGGGACAAATTCCACTTTTATGGAAAAGGTTGTTGCCCTTATCAGATCATCTCGCGTGATTCTGCGCCCTTTTACGGATTAGCTTATTCCTGCTCTGGATTGCTGTTAAGGTAGAGAAGGCTACTTTCTAGAGTGTTCGCTTGTGAATACTATATTTAAGAATCTCTATGTAGATAGAGATCTAAGAAAGGCATTCCATAAAAGTGCAAAGATAGAACTCTTGCCCGCCAATGTAGACACGGGTAAGAGGCAAGGAGGCTCAATATGGACGGCAACGAAGGTTTTTCTCCTCATTCTCATCGCCCGGGTGGTGGGAATCCCCAATTAGTGATTATCACGCAACTTTTGCAGATCGTCACAAATATGCATCATATAGATGAGCTATTTCTGTGGTTATCACATAGCATTGGGCAGCGTTTGAACATACCTGTTATCCAGTTGTGGGCAAATCAAGCCCATACCACTGGGCAATATTCTGCTGAATTACGGGTTATTGCCAGCCAGAATGCTGCTCTGCCTCTGCATATTGTTAACAACGCACAAGTTGCTGAAGTAGTAAAAGGTTTGCTGAGTGAACGGCATGGAGTCAGATCTCAACCTGTAGGAAGTGTTTTTCTCATACCCCAAGCCGATATTCTTACTCGGTATAACCTTCATTACTGGGAAAGCGCCTATTTAAGTCACAATGTGTTACTTCCTCCAATGAGTAATAATGTCTCATCAGGAGCAGTAGCTACCCCGCTTTCCATGATTGCTTCACTATTTACACAGCAGCCATCGAATGTAAACTTGCTAGCAACTGTTACCCGCATTATAGAGTATGCTCTATCTATTGCAAAGAATCGTGGGTTACTGTTGGATGCGCCAATATCCCCCTTATCGTCCTCTGCTAGTTATATGAGGGAGCGGGCACAACATCAGCAGTACGAACTCGATGAGCTTATTCCGCACCGAGGACAGAGTGTCGAGGCAATGCAGGTAAACAGTCCCCTGGCTGGTGCTGTGGTTATTTCTGATAAACAGGCGCGTCGGCTCTACGCTGTCATCGATGGAAGAAGAAGCATTGCTCAGCTTATGGAGATGACTCGGATGGACCAACAGGAATTTATTTCAGCGTTGCGTTTCCTACTCAAGCAGAAGCTCGTGCGATTCCATGATCCGAAAGGAAAGCCTGTAGACTCGCCATTCCTTGAGTCTATGTAGGCTCTTTTCTGTAGGATAAGACATTACGTACTAAGGAGGACATGACTTATTTATGGACATTAATGGATTGTTGCTCATCTTTCTGAGCATACTTTGTTTGGCAATATCAGTTTACGTTTTTTACAAGTATTCCTTGACCATGAGTGATGCCTTATTTTCGCTTGGGTTGTCAATGGGGACTATTGCAATTGCTATTTTTTGTGGTTACGCAAACCAGCTCTCTTTGTGGGGTATGACTTTAAATGTTGGCTGGCTATGGTATGCTGGTACTAGTATTGCTCTCTGCTTTATGTTCTTGAACTCTATAGTAACGTCAAATGAGCAACTGCACCTTGTCAAAAATTGGCACGTCATTGTTACTATAGTGTTTCTAGTACTTTTGTTGTTAACACCAACGTTCCCTACTTTCCCAAATGCGCTTACTCCCGCACTTCTGAACCTTCTGCGCCCTCTTTTCTGTGCACTAGCTTTCTGTCGCTACGTCATGCTTTATATCTCCAAAGAAACTCGTTTCTCCCTTGTAATGTCTATTGCTTTTCTATTGCTCGGAGTTGGGTTTGCGATGGTTACGCCGCAGCTTTTAGATCCTAGTTTCGTGCTGATTACAGCAATAGGTGCTATGGTGCGCATCATTGGCTATGGTACATTGGTGTTTGCGTATATTGGAATCAAATAGTTGATCCTTGTTAGAGCCGCACTTAAGGTATTTTTGGTGGCATCGGGTACGTGAACTCTTGATTAGTGCAAATCGGCCGCTAGTCTGAGTACGGAAAAGCGATTCGCCAAAAATACCTTAGTGTGGTTT
>CBJMBI010000693.1:0-2467 GCA_966427955.1 uncultured Ktedonobacterales bacterium | reverse complement strand
GTGCGATTCGTTCGCTCCAAACCGTGACAATGCGGGGGAAGAGCGGCAGGGAAAAAAAATATATCCCTGACAACTAACTTTCTGATGTTGGGCGCAATTCCCAACCTGCTAGATGGGCAGCAGACAGTCGTATCCTCACTGTAGAGAGTGGCCTTCAATCAGTGAAGCAGGATACATGAGAGCGGATCTGCAAATCTGATGCGGAGAAGCTCCCGATAGGCTAGTCGCCATGACCAGAAGCCAATCTAACAAGATTGGTAAATCAAATGTACGTCAGCAACCATCGTAACTTCCGAACAAGCCAAAGCAGATTGGGCTTGACCAAAAAGGTAACGGCATGAGGACGGTTAGTTTTCCAATAACCGTTGAAAACTGAGTAGTTACTACTCAGCCCATCCGAATATGCCCGGTGGAAAGTACGGGTCTAAAGCGGCGCAAAACAGAAAGTTGGAACGAAGTAACCACGAGTGTTGCTCTCATGGGTGGTCGATACCATGAGGAGGTGCCAACCAATGCAGCTCGTGGAACGATTGTCTAAGAAGCGAATGCTCCTGGGAAAGCCAGGAGATATGCAGACGTAGACACAGATCTATGGAAGGTATGGATTGAGTAGGATGAAAGATAGGAAAGCACCCAAGACCAGGCAAGAGCTTGATCCTGAGAGTGAGGCTTGGAAGACCATTCCCTGGCGTAAGCTGGAGCAACACGTCTTCCGCATCCAAAAGAGGATATACCGAGCCAGTCAACAAGGCAAGACACGAACAGTACAAAAACTCCAAAAATTGTTGATGAAATCTGAGGCGGCAAGGCTGCTAGCTGTTCGTCGGGTGACTCAAGACAACCAGGGCAAAAAGACAGCAGGGGTAGATGGAGTAAAATCTATCCAACCAGCCCAACGATTTGTCATGACTCAACAGATCCACCCGAACCAATGGAAGCGACACAAGACCAGACCAGTCAGGAGAGTCTGGATACCAAAACCGGGGAAAGACGCCCTTCGTCCTCTAGGAATACCTGTGCTGCTCGAAAGGGCACAGCAGGCATTGGTAAAAAGCGCTCTCGAACCAGAATGGGAAGCACGCTTTGAAGGGAATAGCTATGGATTCCGCCCAGGACGATCAGCCCATGATGCCATCGTCGCTATCTGGAATGCGCTCAGGTACAAAGCTAAATTTGTGCTCGATGCCGATATTTCCGGCTGTTTCGATGCCATTAACCAGGAAGAACTACTGAAGAAGCTCAAGACGTTCCCACAGATGAGACAGATCATCAAAGCATGGCTCAAAGCGGGTGTGATTGACAATGACGTGTTCACACCGACTGAAGCGGGAACACCACAAGGAGGCGTGATTTCTCCATTACTTGCCAATATCGCTTTACATGGAATGGAAAAGGTAATAACTGATGGTATGAAGTACCGAGAGATAAAACCTATCTTAGTACGATATGCCGATGATTTTGTCATTTTACACCCAAATAAAGAAGTGTTGGAAAAAGCGACCCAGAAGATCACGAACTGGTTGAAACAGATGGGACTCGTTCTCAATCCCAAGAAAACCAGAGTCACGCATACCCTCAATCCCTACGAAGGAAAAGTAGGCTTTGACTTCTTGGGTTACACGGTCAGACAGTTCTATGTGGGAAAAACTCACACGGGAAAAGATACCAAAGGGCAACCGCTCGGATACAAAACCATCAACAAACCAAGCAAAAAAGCCATCAAAACACACATCCAGAAAACCAATCACCTCCTGAAGAAACTCAAGTCGGCTCCACAAAAGGCCGTCGTTGGGAAACTGAACCCGGTAATTAAGGGATGGTGCAACTACCACAAAGTCGTCTGTGCCAAGAAAGTTTTTCATCGATGTGATAGTCATCTGTACGTGCAATTGATGGAATGGGGAAGAAAAAGGCACCATAACAAAGGGAAATCATGGATATACCAGAGATACTGGCATCGCGAAGACGGCAAACGATGGGTGTTTGCCGCACCAGTCCAAACCGAAGAGGGAATGGGTCTTCTGAAACTCAGGAGACATAATCAAACGGCTATCCAACGGCATATTAAGGTACGCGCAAGCGCAAGCCCATATGACGGAAACCTGGTGTATTGGAGCCAACGACTGAAAGATCATCCCTTGATGGATAGCACAAGAGCAAAACTCTTGCAGATGCAAAAAGGGATGTGCCCTCGCTGCGGATTGTACTTTCAGGATGAAGACGTGCTAGAAATTGACCATATCGTTCCCGTTGCACTCGGCGGAAAAGATACTCTGGCAAACAAATGGGTCTATCATCGACATTGCCATGATGAGAAAACAGCCGAAGACATGGTTCGCATTAAGGCCATGAAGACTGCTGGTGTCAATACCAAATGACCATAGACTGAGGAGCTGTGTGACGCGAAAGTGTCATGCACAGTTCTGAATTGGCGGTGGAGAAGGCAACTTCTCCGCCGACCATAAGT
>CBJMBI010000692.1:0-2471 GCA_966427955.1 uncultured Ktedonobacterales bacterium | reverse complement strand
CGAGCACGCGCTAGATGGTATGAGAAGAGGGTCTTCGGCCAAAACGCAGAAAGCAGATCGTTGCCATTTCATTGGGGCGAAAGCCAGGATGCTCCACTTTGAGATCAACGATGAGTTGGCGCGTATCTGGTGGGAGACTCCGCGATCTATCTTCTGCGTTCTCTTTGGGAGCTTGCTCAAACAGGCTTGCCATGTCATGTTCTTCAAATTGCCCGGCTTTGTGGCGCACTGATCGTTCGACAGCTCCTGTTTCTCTTACTCGTTCTGTCGCTGACTCATTGAACAGGACGACAGGGCGTAGTAACTCGTAGATTTTCTGCTCCGGCCAGAGCGTATATTGTTGAATCTTTTGCCAGTCATCAGTTCGTTCTCGACGGGGACACTTCTTTGCTGGCATGACACCCACCTCGCAACAGTCTTTTCCTCTACTATACCATGTCAGAGAATATCATTGCAGCTCATCCGGCATCACAATACAAGAGGGAAATAAGGGATTCGCTCCGATCGAGAGGGCAATTTCGCCGGAGTTATCTTGACCGGACAAGTATACACATCGGCCAACGTTGACAGCAAATATGTGTCAAGGATGTCTTGGCCAAGTATGCTACCTCAATACAAGCGTAAGTGGTGGGCATAAGAGCGGATGGTGTAAGGGGACCGTTCAATGTTCTCCAGATAGGTGAGAAACTCCTGAATAGGCCCAATAGGAAGGTAATCCTCGCCCAGCACAAGCCAGCTCACACGATCACTGTCAGGAATCTGGACACGCTGCACCTTTACCACACTCCTATCCTCACATCCTCTACGTTTTAGAAAGGCTTCTCATAACCATTATACGACGAAGATGAAACGATAGGTTTCTCTTCATCATACAGGTTGTGGAGGATATCCGTAGCGGCTACAGATAACCAAATGGAAATGGAACTGAGCCTATTTTTGGCACCCGGTTACCTGTTTTTGCTGGCAATTTGGCCAAATCTTCCCTGACGAGTGCCGACTCTCTCCGAATCAGGAATGAGAAGTGCCCCAACTTGCGGCTGATGACAGATCAGTAAGAACCTTTGCATTCATTCTGTGCTAAACGCTCTTTGCAAGCTGTACCACCTATGCACTACCAGTTGATAGGGAAATACATGTCTAGGGGCATCTCTACATACCTGTGTTCTCTTTCTCATGAACTGGTAGTCTATAGATGGCTTAGCCTGTAGAGCGGCTTGAGTCTATTTCCCTGCAAAGGGTTAAAAACCTTACGTAGCGATAGGCCTTTCAGTCACTTCTTCCATCCAGAAACAAAGCAAACAGACTATCATCCTTTTTTGAGCTGAAACAAAAAGATATTCTGATCATTCTGGCGAGAGTAGAAGTCAAAGGAGAAACAACCGCAGGATTATTACTTGAACAACTCTTAGTAGATTTTGAGCACACCGTGAAAAGGGGAGGTATCATAGAGCGCATGTTAGTTCTCAACTGGGTTGAGGAGATTGCTGCCTTGCGCCCTGACGATATGCTGGCGATTATTACGCCGATCATAGACGGAGAAGAACAACCCGTCGAAACGTTACATGACCAACGGATGGGAACATTCAAGGTTTCTCACAGTCAGGTACTTGAGCGTACAATAACCATCTTGAACAAAACTGTTTACCGGGGCGACCTGAATACCAGTATTGTCTATCTTCACCAACTGGCACTATATCGGCTTGAAGAAAGTGTCTATGCAGAAGTGCGAGCGAAAACTGGAGCAGCTTTGAGTGGCTTGGGATCATTCAAGCATAGTACAGAAGACGCTTCTAAATAGTGTGAGGCAATGGCTTGAGCAGAACTTTTCTCTTCATTTCGAGCTGAGTCTCAAAGCGGTTAGTCCTATGCTTAGCCTGGAAGTTGAAGATGGGTATATATCTCCCATACAGCCTCGGACATATGTGCTTCAACGAGGAATTATTCAACCCAGCGAAGCATTTGATAACATTCGTCAGCAGGCAATGGAAATCCTCTACAGTGCATACTCGCAAACCACCACTTTAGCGCAGCGGCTGAATATTATTCATACACTTGAAGCAGCTCTCCCTCCTAGGCTCCCATCTGGACCGCTTCCTACAGAAACTGTCTCTTGGCTTCAACCTGATTATGTTAAGACCGCTCGTTTCTTCATCACAACGGTTTTTCCTAGTGCAGAACTACCCATTTTAGACGCTCTGGAGGGTGAGACACTTTAGTAGGTACCAAGCAAAAGAATTTGACCAATTACGGCAGATGCTCGCTGGGCATTCACAAAAAGGAATAATAGAAGTCGATGCTACTATTCTTGGACTAATTCCTACGTTCGCACAGCATAATCCAGATATGGCTATTGCACTCTTGAAGATCATAGCTACCCATGGTAATGAGCAACAGGTACAATGTTGGAAATGGGCCTCTTTGCAGAATTGGAAAGCGATCTGATCAGCCTGCGAACGAAAGAAGCGCTTGCT
>CBJMBI010000691.1:0-2481 GCA_966427955.1 uncultured Ktedonobacterales bacterium | reverse complement strand
GCAACATGAAAGGACTGCAACAGGAGGATGCTTGGTCGTCAATGTCCAAGATCGCTTTGGCGATTATGGACTAGTGGGAGTAATGTTCTACCAGAACCAAGGACAGGCCATACAGGTTGAAACCATCTTATTAAGCTGCCGCGTGCTAGGACGAGGCGTAGAGCATCGGATGCTCGCATATGTTGGCAATCTTGCGCGTCAACAAGGCATCACACGCGTCTATGTGCCCTATATCGCTACACAACGAAACACGCCAATGTATGCATTCCTTGAAAATATCGGAGCCTCCTATAAACATCACAGCCAGCAACATGAATGGTTTTTTGACTTTCCTGCAACTTACCTAGCCGAACTGACCTATCAACCAGCAGACGAGGTAGACCACAAAGAACTACTCTCTACACCAGAAAAGCAACTGGGACAAAAGGGCAAACAGAGGAGACTGAGCGCCCATCAATTCCTGAGAATTGCAGAGACACATGATACGGCTGAGCGTATTCTCTCTGCACTTGCTATCCAGCGGAAAGCAGTACTAACTCAACCGCATACAGCTCTTGAGCCTCGTACGCCACTTGAAGAGCATCTGCAAGAAATTTGGTCGGACGTATTACGTCTCAGTCCTATTGGCATTCATGAGAACTTCTTTGCTCTAGGAGGACACTCGCTACTTGCAACACAGTTACTTTCGCGTATCATGAAGGTATTTCAGGTAGAGCTACCTCTGCGCCTGATCTTTGAGGCATCCACTATAGCCGAGCAAGCACAGCTCTTGACAGAAATCATGTCCCAGCACCAGCAATTACAGGTGCCTCCTATTGTACCAGTGACACGCACACAGCCGATACCGCTCTCCTTCGCCCAACAACGTCTCTGGTTTCTAGACCGTCTGGAGCCAGAGAGTGCGGCATACAATATACCAGGAGCAGTCCGATTACGAGGGTCGTTGCATATTCAAGCTCTAGAGCAAAGCCTGTACGAGATTATTCAACGTCATGAAGCCTTGCGCACAACCATTACAGAGATCGCAGGTCAGGCAGTCCAAAATATAACTACTGGGCAGCACTTTTCGTTGGAACAGATTGACCTGCAGGGTCTCTCTCCTGAGAAACAGTATCAGACAGTGCAGCAGATTATGCAAGAAGAGGCTGCAACACCATTTGACTTGACTCATGATATACTGTTGCGAACCAAGCTCCTCATTATAGCCGAGCAAGAATATATACTCTTGCTTACTATGCATCATATTGTTTCAGATGGCTGGTCTTACCATGTGTTTTTACGTGAACTACAGACCATCTACCATGCATTTTGCGAGCAGAAGCCATCACCACTAGCACGACTCCCAATACAATACGCAGATTTTGCAGTCTGGCAACGACAGTGGTTACAAGGGGCGGTACTTCAGCAACAACTTGCCTACTGGCAACAACAGCTAGCAAATGCACCTCTTTTAAACCTGCCTACGGATCATCCTCGGCCACCAGTACAGACATCACGAGGAGAGCGTTTCATCACCTATCTTCCTCTTTCACTCACAGAACAACTGAAAGTTGTCAGCCAACGTGAAGGGGTTACTCTCTTTATGACACTACTAGCAGCTTTCCTCGTTCTACTCAAACGCTACAGTGGGCAGGAAGATATTCTGGTTGGGACACCAGTAGCCAATCGGAATCGTCGTGAACTGGAGGATCTTATTGGCTTCTTTGTCAATACTCTAGTTCTTCGCACAGACCTTTCAGGTAATCCAACCTTTTCAACTCTGCTACAACGTGTCCGACAGGTTGCGTTGCAGGCCTATACCCATCAAGATATTCCCTTTGAGAAACTGGTCGAAGCATTGCAACCTGAACGTGATCTCAGCCACACGCCTTTTTTCCAGGTGATGTTCATTCTACAAAATACGCCAGCGCAAATGGAGAGCCTTGCTGGCCTGGAACTGCAAACACTTGAGATCGACAATAAAACTGCACGTTTCGACATTACTCTGTCCTTGACCGAAACCCAGAGAGGTTTACGTTGTATGACAGAATATAATACAGATCTCTTCGAGAGTGAGACTATGCACCGTTTTATCGGGCACTGGCAACAGATCATCCAGTGTATAGTAGAACGTACCGAACAAACAATAGATAGCTTCCCCCTGCTCACTTCCAGCGAACAGCTTCAGTTAGCCACCTGGAATGCAACGGCAAAAGATGTTTCTAGTCGCTGTATGCACGAATTGTTTGAAGAGCAGGTCAAACGAGCCCCAGATAAGATTGCTCTTGTCTTGGATGACGAACATATCAGCTATGCTAAACTCAACCAGCGTGCCAACCAGCTCGCGCATTACTTGCAACGACTAGGAATACATCCCGACACATTGGTGGGCCTCTGTATGGAACGCGCATCACTGAACACAGCGATTAGTCTGTTAGGGATCCTCAAAGCTGGAGGAGCTTATATGCCTCTTGACCCAGCTTATCCAAAAGAGCGCTTGAC
>CBJMBI010000690.1:0-2483 GCA_966427955.1 uncultured Ktedonobacterales bacterium | reverse complement strand
TGCAAATGGCCAACCTAGAGCCAAACTACCAGGAAACTATGCAAAATTATGGGCCACTCAAGCGCTTACTCAGTGTTCCTCTCTTTTATAGAGTACTAGTTGCCAATAGCGCTATTATTTTCGTCGGAGCTACTGTAGGCACATGGTTGGCTACACAGCTGCGATCGGGTTCGTATGCTCCCACTATTATTCTCGTTGCCTTCGTGACGGTTGGTTGGTTGGTGAGTGTGGCACTAAACTTCGTCCTCTTGCAATTTGCCTTTCGACCTCTGATGGATCTGGGCAAGATTATGAATCGCGTACAAGCAGGAGAACGCTCTCTACGTGCCCCTATGACTGGAGTAGACCCCCAAGCCGATCAACTCGCCAGTACCTTTAATATGATGCTTGAAGCTATCGATGAGGCTAATCGACAACGTGCAACACTGATCATTAATGCTCAGGAAGAAGAGCGAAAACGCATTGCACGCGAACTCCATGATGAAACATCTCAAGTCCTGACATCCCTGCTCATCAGCTTGGCCGTCCTGGAAGAGTCGATTACATCGAAGCAAGCACAAGATCGCATTGCAGAAACGCGTCAGCTTGCCCATCAGACACTGCGTGCCATCCGCAATCTTAGTCTCGACTTACGCCCTAGCGCTCTTGATGACTTAGGACTTCTTCCCGCCCTACGCTGGTATATTAAAGAATACCAACAGAAGTTCTCCATTGAGGTTAATTTCAATGCCAGCGGATTCAAAAAGCGCTTGCCGGCAGAGCTAGAGACGGTCCTTTATCGTATTGTGCAGGAAGCCTTGACCAATGTGGCAAGACACGCATATGCACATAAAGTAACAGTCCACTTAGAAGAAAATGAGAAGGAGATTCTTGCTACTATTTTTGACGATGGACGCGGCTTCGACGCTGAAAAGGCCCAAAAATTGCCGGGAACAGGACAAGAGCATGGTTGGGGTTTGGTAGGCATGCACGAAAGAGCCAGCTTGCTAGATGGCAAGCTGACAATCACCTCTCGTCCTGGACAGGGAACAGCGATTCACGTCAGCATACCACTGCATGCAATTGCAACTAGCAATCCAGAAAGTTTGTCAGAAATTGCAGGATGAACATGAAAATACGTATTTTACTAGCCGATGATCATACTATTCTACGCGCTGGCCTGAAAATGATGCTCAATGCACAGCCCGATATGGAAGTAGTTGGAGAAGCTCAAGACGGCCATCAAGCCATTCAGGAAGCACTCAAATTCCAGCCAGATATTATCCTTATGGACATCACAATGCCTGATATGAATGGCATTGAGGCTACTAGACAAATTAAACGCTTACTGCCGGACGTAAAAATCCTTATGCTCACTATGCACGAGCATGATGAGTATGTATTCCAAGCTCTACAAGCAGGTGCATCGGGCTATATGCTCAAGGAGGCTGCTGATACGGACTTGATTACGGCATTGCATGTAATCAAGAGCGGTCAGTTCTACCTCTCACCAACAGCTCAGTCCGTTGTGGTCGGTGACTACCTACAAAGAGTACGGACAGGAGAAGAACGGGATAGCTACAGCAGTTTGACAGAACGAGAAAGAGAGATTCTCAAGCTAGTCGCAGAGGGATACACCAATAATCAGATTGCCGAACGTCTGATTATCAGCCCAAAAACAGTAGATACCCACCGAACCCACATTATGGATAAGCTGAATATGCATAGCCGCGCCGAGTTGATTAAATACGCGATGCGACGCGGCTTACTATGAGATCAAAAACCCGCCTCACAAACTAGGTTAAAACCCTAGCGGCTTGCGGCGGGCTACCAGCTATTCATTCTCCATCATCAAAATCTACTGCATCATTTGATTCTTCTGCAAAGTACTCATCGCTGTAAAAACCAACATCTTTCCCAACATAAACACTTACTAGAAAGTCCTCACGGGGCATATCAGCAGAAAGCACGAGATCTTCATCAATCTGCTCAATTAATTTTGTCAGATCAGCTTCCTCCAGCTCTCGTTCTAAAATAAGTGTTCCGTGGACTGTCGTTGACGTAAAATGAATATCAACCGTTCCCAGGCGGCTGTTACTCTGCAAACCATCCCCCTGCATAATATAGTATCCTTCTGAATATGGAGTACGGAAGTGTCTCTCAAAACGAATATCATCCATAGTTACTGTTTTATGTGCAGTACTCCTCTCTCCTGCACACTCCTTTCTTCGAAATATTCTCTATGTGTCTAGTCTATTTCTTGTTATATCAATGTATCTGTTTTAGCAAGCAGTACATTTCTATCTCAAACTGTCTGCTCATAAACGTGCGTTCCTTGGTCCAGTTCCCCATGGATTATACGATGGGATGGAATCCAGGTCAAGGAATTTGGTATTTAAGAGTTGTGATACTCTACGATAGTATTGATGGTTACTCTGCCAAACATGAAAGAAAGATCCTTGGCAAGATCAGAGAGTGGCTTGCTCAAAACTTATCATAAGAAC
>CBJMBI010000689.1:0-2492 GCA_966427955.1 uncultured Ktedonobacterales bacterium | reverse complement strand
GACAGCAATTCCCCCGCCGTAGTAGTCAGAAGTGTTCTTAAAAATCGTTGTATTAGATGACACATCTAGTGAGCTATTAACTACATCAATGCCGCCACCATAATTATTATTAGCTGTGTTACCTGATACCTGACTGTGTGATAGCGTTATATGTCCTCCCTGACTATATATACCGCCACCACTGTTATAAGCATGATTATTCATGATTTGACTGTTATTTGCGATCACCGTGCCAAAGAGATTGTAAATTCCTCCCCCGCCTCCACTAGCTGTATTGCCTGAGATTTCAGTATTGTTCAATTCTAAATAGCCTGTGTTGAGAATTCCTCCACCGCCAATGCCGTAGGAGCTATTTTTCGTTACTTTGCAGTTATTCATCGTTAGTGTTCCATCGTTTTCTACGATTGAATTTTTATGAGTATAACTATCGACAAATGCTATATGGTCAAAAATCACTCTTGCTCCTTGTTCTATCTTAACTTGCTTGCTTGTATTATCACTACTGATGCTGATATTGGCATCGTCAGGTCCACGCAAGGTAATTGAATGCTTGATATCGAGGTCATTGCTGCTTAAATGAATCGTCTGTCCTTTGAGTTGCGGTGCAAAAGTAATCGTCGTACCGGGGGTGGCTTGCTCAATGGCCTCACGTAATGAGCCGGGGCCTTGGTCACTTAATGTGGTGACCATGGTAGGATCTGGCGTAGGGTGAGTGGAAGAGTAAGCAGAAAATGCAGTAACTGAGGCAATGGGTAGAGTGATGACGAGGATAAACGTCATGGTAATGAATATCCAACGTTGCTTGTGTTGGTTCGAACTTTGTTGCTTGAGGCTTTGTTGGAGAAAATCTGTTCCATGCGGAACGAGGATATTGCATTGAAGATATTTCTGCCATTGTTTGAGTTGCTGTTTATTAGCAAGGAGTTTCCACTTTTTTTTCGGATTGCTTTCGTCTTTCCATTGTGTGATGCGCTGGTACAGCTCTTGCAAGTCTGTATCCGTTGGAGCATTACCTTCTATGTCCGTTGGAGCATTATCTTGTGTGTTGTTTGTTGCTTCCCCGCATTGTCCACAGAACTTGGCGCTATCAAACAAGGGAGTAAAACACTTTTTGCAAATGGGCATAGGGCATCCTTCCTCTTCCATTCAACACAGAAAGCAGATATGGTAAGCAAAGTGGTTATGCTCTTGGATCTACCTATCCAAGAGCAGAGTATAGTGCATCGAAAGTATAAATGGTAATTCTTGGAACTTCTTCCCCTCGTTGAAGTGTAGACTAATGTGCCATAATGGGACTATGAAGTAGTTCACAGAATCGTTTTATTCTTTGTCTGTGAGGTGCCATGCGTCTTTTCCCTTTACAGGTTCTTCGGTGCCTGCTCCTGTCTTCTCGTGGTGGAACGTGCGGCGATACCTCTGGGGTGAAATATGTAGGAGACGTTGAAAGTGCAAACGAAGTGTAGCGGCGGAACTGAAACCACAACAGCTAGCTATCTGCTCAATGGTCTCGTTAGTTGTTTCCAATCGGCGCTGAGCCAGAATAATGCGTTGCTGGATTAACCATTGGTAAGGAGTGGTTCCCAGCGTTGCCTGGAAGTAGCGTGCAAAAGTTCGAGGACTCATCATTGCTCGCGCCGCCATTTGCTCCACGGTGAGTTGTTCCTGCAAGTGGGCCATGATCCATGCAAGCGCCGCGTCGAACGGTTCACCTTTCTCTGAGACAGATGGCAAGGGCATCTCAATGTATTGCGCCTGACCGCCATCGCGGTGGGGAGGAACCACCATGCGTCTGGCGATAGCTGTTGCAATCTCAGCGCCATAATCCTGGCGTACTACATGAAGCGAGAGATCAATCGCGGCAGCTGTCCCGGCAGACGTGAGAATCTGGCCGTCATCGATATAGAGCTTTCGTGGATCGACGTGGACCTGGGGATAATGCTCTGCCAGTTTTGAGGCCCACGCCCAATGGGTGGTGACGCAACGGCCATCCAGCAACCCTGCGGCAGCCAGCAGAAACGTTCCCGTACAGAGTGCGATGATACGGGCTCCCCGCTGGTAGGACTGACGCAGAGTCTCAAGCAGTGTCTCCGAAACAGGAACGATGCCAGGACGCGAGCCCGGAACAATAATGGTATCCGCTCTGTTCGTGTGTTCAAAAGTATATGGCGTGGTGAGAAAGAGGCCAACAGAACTCCGAATAGGTTGAGGTGTATCGGCACAGATCAGAAAGCGGTACCATGGTACGCCCAGTTCAGGACGCTCAAAGCCAAAGACATCTGTTGCAACACCCAGCTCAAAAGGATTGACGGCATCGTAAATGAGAACGGCAACGGTATGCATGGCAGTTTTTTGTTGCTCCTTGTCTTTTCTGCCACTGGCAGAAGGATTCGATTTATGGCAGAATTATAGCATATGGAGGATTTCCTGCCAGACAAGACCAGGACTCTTCCATTGCTCGGATGCCTGAAAAGAGAGGCGCACGAGCCAATAAA
>CBJMBI010000688.1:0-2497 GCA_966427955.1 uncultured Ktedonobacterales bacterium | reverse complement strand
GGCCAGATTTTGGGGAGCCGGACTTCTCGCAGCCAAAACTCCAGCCCTATGATTTGACTGAGCCTGGGATTGACTATGCCTCCGGTTCGGAATATGCTACTGATCCCATGTTGCCGGATCTAACCGAGTATCATCGCCCCTATGGTCTGGATATTAGCAATGACCTGTTTACTCCAGATCCGTTGGTTGGTGGAAGGCTCGATTACGAGCAGCCGAATGGGGTCTCCATCTCACATGATCCACGGGACCCAGATCCGCTCTTACCTGATTTGCGGCATCCCCAGCTCACTCCGGATGTGCATATGGCCGAGCGTCCTGGTGATCTGGACCCATCAGCGTTAGAGCAGATGCATCTGAGCCCAATCTATCAACAGTTGGGGACCGTTCCTTACAATCAGGTTTTCATGGATCAGAGTGGTAGAAATTCGACTCAGCGTCGGCACTATGATCTGCTGATGCGCGGTCTTGATGCGGTGGAATGAAATGTCTGACCTTCCATGTACAGAAGAGATTCGAGAGCAGTGCCATATTCGAGAAGCACAGCAGCTTGATCCACAAGGTCACGCCGTACGAGTGACCATTATCCAGGGTGGGCGTTCGGCTAATGACTACTTTTATAGTGAGCAAGTATTACAGGCTATTGCAGGTATGATTGAAGGAGCGCAGGCTTATGCGGACCATGGTGCTCCAGATGTTGTGACGCGCTCGGTACGTGATATCGTAGGTTTCTATCATGATGCCTGCTACATCCCACCTTCGGCGGCTTGTCCTAGTGGACGGGTTGATGCTACTCTGCACATCTTGGAAGCGGCTGGGTGGCTCTGGTCCATAATCTACGAAGCTTGTGCGTTGGGACATCCCGAATTGGTAGGTCTTTCCATTGACATTTTTGGTCAGTGGCAACTCAACGAGGCCAACGGTGCCAAGGAAATTACGCGCATTGTTGCTCTCAATTCTTGTGATATCGTCACTCGTCCTAGTGCGGGTGGCTCGTTCAATCGTATTCTTCATGCTCAAACTAGACAATTCAATTCAGAAGGGCCAGCCATGGAAGATATCAAAGAGCAGCAAAAGCTCGATCCTACAACGCAAGAAATAACTAACCAGATGATTGAACAGAAACATCTTTTGGAGCAACAACATCTGCAACTTGAAAAACTTCTGTCTCAGGTACGCCTCGAACGTGCGGCTCTGATCCTGGAACGCCGTTTGCAGGAAAGCATTCTCCCCCAGGCTGTCAAGGAGCAGATCAAGACGCGGTTTGCTGGCAGGGTTTTTGAAGAAAAGGAACTGGATGCTGAATTAAATGCCTCGCATAGCATGATGGCTCGACTCACGCAAGATGGTCTTGTACGTGGTCACAACTATGAAAAGCCTGAGATTAGCAGTCAGATTACCGAAGCTGAGAAAATCCAGGCCGCCTTCGATCGTATGTTTGATCTCGACATTGACACGGCCAAGCTCGGCAATATTCGCGGTTTCACCAGCATTCGCGAAGCCTATGCACGTGTAACTGGCGATGCGAGTCTCTCTGGCGGCATTACCAATCATAGCATGCTGGGTAATATCCATGTCTCCGAGAGTGCACCTATCATGCGCGTCACTGAAGCTGATACCACAACAGCATCATTTTCCTACTTATTGGGTACGAGTATGAATAAGCGCCTACTTAAGGATTATCAGGCTTGGCCTGCTGAATGGCAAAAATTTGTCACCATCGTACCAATTCGAGATTTCAAACAACAAACGCGTGTGCGTCTGGGAGCCTTTGGGAGTTTGCCAATTGTTGCCGAAGATACCGCATATCAGGCAGTCACGTTGACAGACTCAGCAGCTACCTATGTCCCTCAGAAGCGTGGCAATCTCGTCACGGTCAGCCGAGAGGCCATTATTAACGACGACTTGCAAGCCATCAAGCAAATTCCTACCAAGTTAGCCGTTGCTGCGGCCTATACACTAGCCGAGTTTGTCTATGGTTTTCTCTCAAGCAATCCTGTCATCTATGACGGGAGTAATCTCTTCACCGCTGGAGCGCCGCACAGCAATCTGGGTTCCTCGGCATTGAGCACAGCAGCCATGCAAACGGGTATCACGGCGATGCGCGAGCAAACGAACTACGCTGGAAAGCGCCTGGGCCTACGTCCGCGCTACCTAGTCGTGCCACCTGAGCTGGAGTGGGTTGCAATGGTCGCGACCAAATCGGCGGGCGTTCCAGGGAGTCCGAATAATGACATCAATCCACTCTTGGGATTTGTCTCTGTTATTGTTTCACCTCAGTTGACTAGTCCGACGCAGTGGTTTTTGGTGGGTGATCCGAGGGAGATCGATACGATTGAGATCGGCTTTGTGGGGGGAGCTGCAACCCCTACTCTGCTTATTGCTGATAGTCCTCTTTATGCCTTAAATTTTTCACAAGACGCCGTTTCATTTAAAATACGGCACGAGTGGGGAGGCGTCGTGACTGACTTCCGCGGCATATATAGGGGCGCATAATGTA
>CBJMBI010000687.1:0-2500 GCA_966427955.1 uncultured Ktedonobacterales bacterium | reverse complement strand
GATATGTTTCCGGCCAGGAGTAGCAATGTGCTCCTACATGCATCCACATTATAGAGCAAGTTGTAGGATTGTACAAGGTGTTCACTATGCTGATTGCTCCACAGTGAAACTAGCAAGATATTCACGAATACGCGCTAGGTTGTCCGATGGAAAGTATTTATGCAATTCCTCTTGAGTGCGAACATTCTTTCTTGAGTTACATCGCTTGCACGAAGGGACACAATTACCTATGGAGGTTCCTCCACCTAGCTCTAGTGGGACCACATGCTCTAAATGCTTAAATGGCATAAGGCAATAAGCACACTTTCTATCAAAGTGCTTCAGTGTTGCTAACCACTGTGAAAGTGTCAAAGTAGCCTCTAGCCCTAATTCAATAGCACGGTTATTGTGTGCGGTAACCCTGTTTCTCTCTTTCACCATTTCAGGAGTGAAGCATACTTTGCATAGGGTTGTTGGCACATGAGACATTAATCCTTTCTCCGATATTGGTAGGAACCTAACACCGCACGCAAGACAGGTAACTTTTTGTTTTTCCTTCTCAAGTTCTTGGCAATTCTCTGAGCAATATGGACCTCCACCTGCGTACCAGCCCATACCATCCTTGTAAGGGTAAATCTTTCCACAGTAGCAACATGCATGTGGGCGGCTGTTATATTCATCTTTGCATTTAGGGCATGATGAAAGGCCTTTGATGTCGCCTTCTTTTGCCTCAAAATTGCGGTGACAGGTCTCACAGGCAATGATTGTTGCTGGTATCGAAAAATGGGCTTTTCTTTGTACAGCCTCTTCTATCCATATATCCCAGTCAGTACTTTGAAGCTCATTCAGCAAATCTTGGACATTTAAACCTGAGAGTGCTAATTCAGCAATTTCACGCTTTATGCTATGTATATTTTTCATTGCTTACCTTTCTAGAATAAATTATCCGTAGCTCCTACTTCAATCTCACGCAAGTCATACTTGACCGTTGTCTCTATCCGCTTGTGCCCTAGGGCTAACTGAGCGCTACGGATGTCCTTCTTGGCAAGCTGGGTACCTACAAACCTTCGAAAGTCATGAGGCTTGATATGCTGAAGTCCCTGAGCCTCTGTAATCTCTTTGACGACTTTCCAAGCACCTTGTGGGGAGATATGTTTAGCAAGCGGCTTATGTGCCCTTCCGTCAAACGAGGTAAAGATATACGCACTTTGGATGGTACGAGCCACTAGCCATTCTCTGATAGCTTCTACAGCCTCTACAGAGATATGGGCTTCCCTGTCATCATTCTGGTTTTTCCCTAACTGAGCATACATATGGAGCAGGTACCCATCACCACGCGGGATTACTTGCTCAGGTTTCAATTGAGCCAACTCGTTGATACGTAGGCCAGATGATGCCAATGTGGTAAAGAGTGCCACATTACGCAGTCCCACTAGCGTTGACCGATCAATAGAGTCAATGAGCGCTCTCATAGTTTCTGGCTCTATTTTGACTCTATTACTAATCTTGAGCCTGTCTTTCATTGACCCGACTTTAACACCATCAACGTGTTTAAAAGCTTCTGCCAGCTCATGTTGGATATAGGCTTGATCAGCAGCTAGCTTCATGATTTTCTTTACTGCGCTTATCATTCTGTTGATGGTATTTGGAGACATATCTGTTTCTTGAGAAAGGTATGTTATCCATCTCGCCAAAGTTGACGATTTTAGCGCGTTCTCTTTTGAGCCAGCATAAGTTAGATATGCGTTAAAATCTCTCTTATACATCTCCATAGAAGCATCGTTGACGCGTCCAGCAAGAATGGTCACATCAAAATCTAATTGAAAAGGAATGAGGTCAGACACCTTGAAAATTCTCCTTAGGTTGATAAAACGTCTCTTTAATCAACCTAAGTATACCCCTATCTCAGCATTTTGTCAAGTTGGCTCTCCCATCTCTTTCCCTTCCGTGTCAAGCTTTCCCATCTCGTCACGCGCCTTTATCACGCCTTGCACATCCTTGTGATAGAACCGCCATGTACTACCGACCTTATAGCCTTGCAACTCACCACTCTGCATAAACCTGTAGAGCGTGCTCTTGCTAATACGTAGGTGTGCTAACGTTTCGCTAAAGGTGAGCAGTCTTTCATCCTCTGGCATTTCATTCATTCATTCCTCCAAATACAGGCAATAATAAAGGCGATCAGTACTAATCCAACTATGATAGCTTCTACAGTTTTTTCACTCATTCGCTCTCTCGTATTTCAACATAGCATTCTTCTAATCTATAACTCTTAGACTCACTTTGTACATAGATACAATATCTATGTATATTTGTAAACATAGTAACTAGCCACTTTTTCTTTATCTCTATGCCTGTGATAATCCCTTCAACTGTTTCTAATGGCGGAAGATTGTTTCCCCATTCAGGAGAGAATGGCCTGATTTCTCTCCTGAATATAACCGACTCACCTATCTTGTATCTCATTCATTCTTTCCTTCTTTCTCTAAAAAGCTAGCTGTTCTCTCGTCTAGCTCTTGTT
>CBJMBI010000686.1:0-2505 GCA_966427955.1 uncultured Ktedonobacterales bacterium | reverse complement strand
GCATCTCTTTTCTAGGCGCAGGTACCTACGATCGTGCAATTCCTAGTGTCGTCCCACATTTGCAGCGTCGTTCAGAATTTGTCACGTCCTACACGCCCTATCAACCTGAGGTGAGTCAGGGGATGTTGCAGGCCATTTATGAGTTTCAGACGATGGTTTGCCAGATTACGGCTATGGATATTGCTAATGCATCGCTCTATGATGGTTCGACTGCGATGGTCGAAGCGGTGCTGATGGCCCTTGGTCCAGGCGGACGTGGTGAAATCGTTGTATCGGCAGGAGTCGATCCCCAGTATCGGCAGGTGCTACAAACCTATGCTTTTGCACGCGGTTTCCATGTCAAGGAAGTGCCTGTGTATAATGGGGTGACTTCGCTTGCTGATCTCGATGCTGCGGTGGGACCTGATACTGCTGCTGTGGTAGTGCAACAACCCAACTTTTTCGGTTGCATTGAAGATATGCATGCCATCGAGCCGCTTGCCCACAAAGGCAAAACGCTCTTCGTGAGTGTGATTACCGAACCAGCTTCCCTCGGCGTGCTAGCTCCTCCCGGATCATACAATGCAGATGTGGCTGTAGGTGAATTGATGAGCTTTGGTAACACGATGAGTTTTGGCGCACCTGCGCTCGGTTTCATGGCGGCAAAGCAGAAGTTTCTACGCCTCATGCCTGGGCGATTGGTTGGGCAGACCGTTGAGGAGGGTGGTCAGAAGCAGACAGGTTATGTTTTGACATTACAGACGCGTGAACAGCATATTCGTCGCGAACGTGCCACATCAAATATCTGTACAAATCAATCATTACTAGCAGTAGGAGCAACAATTTTCCTGGCAGCATTGGGCAAGCAAGGTTTTCGTGAGCTTGGTGAGCTTTGTCTTCAGAAAGCCCATTATGCTTTTCGCCAGATTACAGCTATTCCGGGCTTTGAAGCTGTCTTTAGCAGTCCATTCTTCGATGAATTTGTGATTAAAGTTCCTGGTTCGTTGGCTAAGTTGCAGCAGCACTTTGCGCAAGCTGGGATTATTGGTGGCTATCCTTTATATGAAAGCTATCCGGGTATGGACAATTATATGCTCTTCTGCGTTACAGAAACACGTACAAAAGAAGATATTGATCTTTTGGTTAAGGTATTGAAAGAGGTGCAGGTGTGAGCGTTGAGACGTTAATTTTTGAGAAGGGAGCTTCGGGACGCCGGGCGGCGACAATGCCGAGCATGGATGTGCCAGCCGAGTTGCCAGAGAGTATGATTCCTAGCCATCTCTTGCGTACAGAGCCCGCACCACTGCCCGAGGTAAGTGAGATTGAGGTAGTGCGCCACTATACTCGCCTGTCGCAGCGTAACTTTGGCGTCGATACTGGCTTCTATCCACTTGGTTCCTGCACCATGAAGTATAATCCCAAGATTAATGAGGATATGGCGACGCTGCCCGGCTTTGCGCGTATTCATCCCTTGCAGCCAGAAGAGACTGTACAGGGTGCCATTGAGTTGATGTATGAATTGGAGCAGTATCTGGCAGAAATCTCGGGGATGGCTCGTGTGACGTTGCAACCATCGGCTGGTGCGCATGGAGAGCTGACTGGTCTGATGTTGATCAAAGCCTATCATCGTAGCCGTGGTGAAGGACAGCGTAATCTGGTGCTCATCCCTGACAATGCTCATGGTACCAACCCGGCGAGTGCGACACTAGCTGACTATAAAGCTGTCGAGATCAAAAGTGATCCGCAAACTGGCGGCGTCGATATAGACTACCTGCGAACGATCCTGGACAAACATGGATCGGATGTGGCGGCAATTATGCTGACCAATCCTAATACGCTAGGCCTTTTCGATGCGAATATTGCAGAGATTGGTCGGCTGATCCATGCAGTAGGAGCACAACTCTACTATGATGGAGCAAATGCTAATGCCGTGCTGGGTATCACGCGACCGGGTGATATGGGTTTTGACGTGGTGCACTTCAATCTGCATAAGACATGTAGTACGCCACATGGTGGTGGTGGTCCAGGAGCAGGCCCCATTGGAGTCAAAGCACATCTAGTTCCCTTCTTGCCTGGTCCGCTACCAGCTAAGAATGGGCAGGGTTATTACTGGGAAGATCCTGGTCCACAGTCGATCGGCAAAGTGCGTGCAAACGTGGGTAACTTCGGAGTATTGGTACGTGCCTATACCTACATTCGTTCAAATGGACCTGATGGTTTACGTCATGTGTCAGAGAGTGCCATTCTCAATGCCAACTATCTCAAGCATGAGTTATCGTCCGATTACGAGATTGCCTACCCGCACATTTGTCAGCACGAGTTTGTCGCCACGGCCAGACGTCAGAAGGAAGAGAGCGGAGTCACAGCAACAGACATTGCCAAGCGCCTCCTCGATTTTGGCATGTATGCACCAACAATCTACTTTCCGCTAATTGTGCCAGAAGCGATGATGATCGAGCCAACAGAGACAGAAACCCGCGAGATGCTCGATTACTTTGTGCAAATAATGCGGCGGATTGCTGAAGA
>CBJMBI010000685.1:0-2508 GCA_966427955.1 uncultured Ktedonobacterales bacterium | reverse complement strand
GAGACCATTTCTTGCTCGTTTCAGGCGTCTTTACCCTCAGTCGACTTTTGCTCGGGCCCAAGAGTACTATAGGCTGTGAGCTTCCTGTGCACCCTCCGTTTCGAATGCTCTATATTGCCCCTTCTCCCACCAATTGTGTTCCTCTGGAGACCGAACGTAGTTTTGAAGCTATGCAGCAAGCTCTGGCCCCACTTATCGATGAGGGAAAAATCATCTTGGATAGATTAGAGCCACCGACATTTGGTCAGTTCGTTCGTTATCTCAACTCGTACGGTGGGGCTGCAATGTTGGATGATAGTGATACAACCACTCCTTGTTATGCAATCCATTTTGATGGCCATGGTGCCTATGGTCGTCTTTGCCCACAAGAGGAGTGCCAGACAGTCAATGATCCCGAAGCGCGCAAATGTCGTCAATGTGGCACATCGTTAAGTCGCATTGATCCTCAGTCCTATCTCTCGTTTTGTGACGATGAGGGTTTAAACCACTTTATTGATGCACAGTCCTTGCGTGGATTGCTACTCAGTAGCGATGTACGTCTAGCTGTATTTGCAGCCTGTGAAACAGCAACGGTAACTGGAGATGCAACACGCTCATCACAACGTTCCGCCCATCGTCCAGCAGTCAAGGCCTCGCTAGCAATTGCCCTAGTCACTGCCCAGGTGCCAGCGGTTGTGGCAATGCCTTTCTCATTGCAAGATGATCTCAGCCCAACTTTTATGTTTCACTTCTATGAGGCATTAGCGGATGGGCGTACTCTGGAGGAAGCACTTTCTCGGGCTCGTCAGGCTCTCTTGCCAATGCAGCACAAAAGTTGGTTTATTCCAGTCCTCTACCGCTCTGTTGCAGAGGGCGAAGAAATTCCTGTCCCGTTTATAAATGGAGATGACGCTAATGAGGACCTGGCTCACCCCTTAGCCTATCTTGGTCCTCCCATGACTTTTGTGGGTCGGGAGCAAGAATTGC
Source organism: uncultured Ktedonobacterales bacterium (assembly GCA_966427955.1). Lineage (GTDB taxonomy): Bacteria > Chloroflexota > Ktedonobacteria > Ktedonobacterales > Ktedonobacteraceae > DASYAN01. The sequence continues at coordinate 1,542 of CBJMBI010000685.1, read as the reverse complement.
GGGATCTCGATGAACTATTAACCGCAGCGGCCTCGGGTCAGCAAAAATTGAGCATCCACAGTCATTTGCATTCTGCAACACACCAGAGGCACTATATTGCTCTGACAGGATCGCCTGGTATTGGGAAGAGTGCCCTAGCCTTTGAGGTAGTACGGCGCAATCGTGACAAATTTCCTGGTGGAGTTCTCGGAATTTCGCTGCACAATGGCCAGTCATTTGCTGACGCCTTGGTAGGAATAATGCGCCTTTTGCGTATTCCAACGCATTATCCTGAAAAAATTGATATATCGCAGCGAGTTCGTTTAGTTCAAGGGGCACTGCGCTCACTAGCCAGTCGTGAATTGAACTGTCTATTGCTGCTGGATGGTTTTGAAGAGGTACGGGATAGAACTGAGCTAGGATTGTGGATGCAATTTCTCTGTGCGCTCCCACAGGAAGTGCTGGTGATTGTCACATCTCATGTGAACCCCAGTCATAAGATGGCCTTAGGGGGAGCGCATTGTCACTGGTACGAATATCACCTGGGAAAGATGGCAGATGCTGATCTGCATGCACTTTTTATGGTATTGGCTCAGGAGAGTGGACTAGATCAACATATTCACCTTCATAATCCAGCGCAGCAGGCCATTTTGCATGAGATTTGTACATTACTGGATGGTTATCCGCTGGGAGCTGAATTGGTCTTTGGTACTGCACGCTCCATTGATGGCAGGGTCTATGCTCCAGAAGCCTCTACGCGTTCTCTCGAAGAAGTACGTGATGAATTGCGTAGTACACCCCTGGCTGGCATGCAGGCTGTCCTAGAGATTGCATATCATCGTTTGACCCCCCTTGCTTGTCTGCTTCTCGCATATCTTTCTGCATTTAAATTGCCGTTCAATCGTGAGCAGATTCGACTACTGATAGACTCTGTGCCGCCTACTGTCGTACAAATGATGTTAGGGCAAGAGGAGATAGACGTTGTTGGGAAGCAAAAAGTTGTTTCTGGGACATTGTTGGAGGACTGGCGAGCGGGTCGAGACGAATTAGTGCAGGCATCTTTTATTCAGTTTGATGGGCATGTCTATTCCATTCATTCTCAGATACGTCACTTTGCTCTGACTCATCTGCCTCTTGAGGAGCGACGTCGTATCCATCGGTTAATAGCAGCCTACTATCGGAATCTGACTCAACCACGTGCGGAAGAAATATATGCTGCTTTTGAACACTTAGAGGCAGCTGGAGAACCACAGGATTTGCTGAATGCTGTGCAAATTGCTATGCGGGCTCTCCAGGAATTCAAGGAAAGCATTGAAATTCGAGAATGGAAAGCCATGCAGGACCGAGCAGAATTATATGCTGCGCGTCTAAATCGGGAACCTGAACCCACACATCCTGAGGAAGGGAGGGCTTAAGTTCCCTACTAAGTTCCTTGCAGAGGAGTAGTAATTTGATCTTCCTGATCCCCATGGCTCCCATTGTTGCTATGTAAGGATGGTTGGTTTGGCTCCCAGACACCCAGCATGCCGCTTGTTTCCTCCTGCCGCACTGGCTCGTATGGGT
>CBJMBI010000684.1:0-2512 GCA_966427955.1 uncultured Ktedonobacterales bacterium | reverse complement strand
GAAGTTGAGAGGACCAGGATGGATGACCATTTCTCGGTCAATGAGAACAGGCCTATCTGCACAAGTGATCAGATTTTCTTCGTGCATATCTGCGCCACCTAACAGATAGAGCAGACAAATCAACATCCCAATCCTCTGATAGTAGTGTTCCACCTCCTGCTGACTCTGGCAGGGCAGAGATGGAATGTATTCCATCCAGCCATACGTTGCGAGGTCCAGGACACGAGCAACTTTCAAGGGGGGTGAAATGCCACAAGCATTGACCCAAGCCAGCAGATCAGAGAAGGCACGATCGACACTCATACTCCTCGGTTTGTAGACCAACCTGTCCCCGGAGTCGAAGGTGAGCAAAAAAACAGTGCGGCCATGCCGATGGGGATCAGAACATCCTGCCTTGATATCAACCACGGAACCCAGTTCTCTGCCCCCAAAGAAGACTTCGGCAATGGCTTCTTGATCGGTTTGTAAACGCAGCAGAAATTCCTGGCAAGCATCTCCCCATTGGTCCACCTGGAGAACAAGCAAACGAGCGAGGACACTGTACTCCAGAAAGAAGGACCAGATCTGTTCACCCCGATAGCTATCAATGAAACGCTCATAGAGATCACGATGGGTACTCTCTTGAGAAAATTGATGGAAGGAGGGCGAGGACTCCATACGGAAGATCGAGAATTCACATTGGAAGGCCTGTCCGGAGAGGTGAGCAAGAGATTGCAAGAGCCAGCGTTCCAGACGTGTGTGTGCTTGTTGCGACAAACACGTATAGGATCCTGTTGCTCGCTTCTGCAACTGGTCGCGTGCATATTGTACAAACGGCACAAGGAGTTCCTCGAAAGGAACGGGTAATGTGGCTTCCAAACAACGATCAGGTACGAGAGGATATGAGGTTGTGCTAATGATACGTTCCAGCGTCTCAATCCAGTGCAACTGCTGTGAACTCTCTTCTAGGTGTGATGAAGAGACCGTCCCTAAGATGTACCGAAGATCGGGAAGAGACGGAGCAAAGAGGCGTGTAAGTGCTACATCGTCTTCAACCTCTAATAGCTCATATAGACGATTTCTGCTGGTATCAACCGTATAATCATCAACTTCATTATTAAACATGTAGCCAGCTTGAAACCGTTCAGATGGGGTACTGGCACGAGCAGCAATGGTAGCTAGCACTTGTTGTTTTGCAGGTATATTCAGAACCATATACTTCTCCTATGAGACTCAACTGATTTTCACTTGATTAACAGGTCTAGCTCAGTTCAAGAATCAACCATCAGACAAGGCACAAAAATGCCACTTTTTGAAGGGCAAAGAGATTGTTTCCCTTCCTCAACAGCAGATCTCTTTGGGGAGCGTCACATTTCATGCACCTTTTTCCATGTGGGCAAGACTTTGTGCCTCTCTATATCAGGCTTTTGACCGTGCTTGGCCTCTCATGAGGCAGCTTGACCTTTTTCCATGGGGTCAGGCGAATTGGGCTCGTCGCTATCACGTTTGCCATCTGTGTTGTGCCTGTTTGCCTGCCCGTATACGTAGCGTTCTCTCTACTTCTGTTCTCAATGGAGGAAGCTGGCTGATAAAAGCGCCTTTTGGAAACTCGGGAGCCAGAAACGCATCAGGTAGCGCAGGTAAGACGATGTGGTGAGTGTATTGATCTTCCTTGATCACTTTGTAGATAATCTGTTGGGGAACTTTGCCATCGGGGAAACATTTGGGAAAGAGCCGTTGAGTGACCCCCTTTGGATCGGCGATCAGTTCTTGACGAAAAGTCTCGTCTTTCCATGCCCGCAGACGAAGGGTTCTTTCTACTTGTCCGCTCAAAGGAGGAAACTCGTTCAAAGAATTATCTGTTGTCATAGGAATATCCTTATTTGTATTCATAGTGATGTTTAGATTTACAATACTTTTACAACAAGAACGCTTTAATAATGAATGGATAGTTAAGAATAATAACCTAAAAATGTCCTTCCATAAATTCCTCCTTTCCAAATAGGAAAAAATTTTCTCTGAATTGTCAAGCTCTGTCAAATAGCCATGTCGCTAGGCACAGCCAATTCTTGCAACAGAGCCTCAGGGGCAACCTCCATACAAATTTGGACAAAATGCTGTACCATTTTTCGCCAAGCTTGGTCCAGATAGCCAGGCCCGTCCGAGAAGAAGCGTATCGCGTTGTTAAGAAAGCACTCTAGATCTTCTTCAACAGAGGCTAGCATTGCCGCTAGCCAGAGATGAACTTGTGCGAACTTACTATCAATGTCTCTTCTAAACAGGTATGACTCGCTAACCTTCAACAATTGCCAAGCAGTATCTTTTGGATTGGCCAATAATGAGGCAATTTCCCCCAGGATCTGATCCATAAGCACCCATTTCTCCTCCAAGGTAAGAGGATCAGGCAGAGTCAATAATCGCAGTTCTGGAAAAGGCCAGCATTCGTTGCCACTCTCGATATATCTCAGTAGAGAGCCCGCCAATCTCATTGCCTCGTTGAGGTTGCCAGCAACGGATTCAACTCGGATGATAT
>CBJMBI010000683.1:0-2517 GCA_966427955.1 uncultured Ktedonobacterales bacterium | reverse complement strand
GAGACGCGATAGCCAAGAGGAAGATCAAGCCAACGAGTATTATCGGCGACACTCTGGAGATATTAGACGAGATCGTAGAGCAAGAGCAGAAGAAGACAGCTTAGGATGGTATATGAACGAACTACAAAAGAAAGTATTACGCTTTCTGCTTGCTGAGATGAAAGGCGTGAATTTGCCGCATGATGAGTACAGCTTCCCTAAACTTTCAGAAGAGGAAAGGCGATGGTTATCCACCATGCTTGTCTCACATTGGAAAGAAGAAGAGATATGGGATGGTGAGGCATTTACAGATTTTAGCATCTCTAGTTTGATCGGTTTAGCCGAGCACTGGTTGACAGGAGAATAGCTAAAGCGATATTGAGCACATTTTGAGCTAGATCGTTTGGTCTAGCTTATTTTTTGCCTTTCATGAAAATTCATTCATACAACCGTCTATCCCCTCTCAAGACATCCGCATGGTATAATGACTAAAAATTTATCTCGAAAGGATTGAACATGAGAGTGATCAAGCGCTATGGCTGGATAAGAGACGATTTGGATAAACGAGACCACCTCTACTCAGCACCACACCTAGCAGCTCTACCAGACCATGTTGATTTGCGACCAGGATGCCCGCCTGTGTGGGATCAGTTGAGTTTGGGCTCCTGTACTGCACAGGCTATTGCAGCGGCTCTAGAATTCGATCGTAGAAAGCAGGGATTACAGCCCGAATTCACGCCGTCTCGACTTTTCATCTACTGGTGTGAGAGATCGATTGAACACACACTCAATAGCGACTCGGGTGCGCAGATCAGGGACGGGATAAAGGCCGTCAATAAGTGGGGTGTACCACCAGAGCCCGAGTGGCCATACGACATTAGCAAATTCACGGCCAAGCCGCCTGCTCAGTGTTACACGGATGCAAAGCTTGACCGTGCGGTAAGCTACCAGCGTGTGGCACAGAACCTCATTCAGATGCAAGCGTGTCTGGCATCTGGCTATCCAATAGTATTCGGCTTTAGCGTATACGAGAGTTTTGAGAGCCAAGATGTAGCAGGACGCGGCATTGTGCCTATGCCACAGTCGAACGAGCAACTACTAGGTGGGCATGCTGTCCTATGCGTGGGGTATCGAAATGATGTAAAACGGTTTATAGTGCGGAATTCGTGGTCTGACTCTTGGGGCATCAATGGATATTGCGAGATGCCTTACGATTATTTGCTAGACAAAGATCTAGCAGACGACTTTTGGGTAATCAAGACGGTTGGTTCCTGAGAGAGGCACGTTAGAGTCCTAGGCAACTCACCTAGGACTTTTTTTTGTGATCTCTGCCAATTTTGAAAATAGCCAAAATTCATTGCAAATAAGCTTGACATCATTTCATTGTCATGCTATACTTCATACATGACAATGAAATGATGTCAATTAAATGCAAGGAGAAAAACAATGGCAAATATTCAAATCGTCGGTCCTTACAGAGTCAAGAATATCGGCGTCAATGGAGATGTGTACAAAGTAGTTGAGATGATCGATCTTGTAAAAAATTCTTATCGGGAATTAAATCCAGATAGGACTTATCTAAACCGCCAATCTGCATATGGAAAGTGCAGAAGGCTCAACAAACGCTGGCAGGACGACCACATGCTCGATGACAATTATGACGAAATGGTTTCCTATTTCTCAAATAGGTAAAGGTCATTAAGCCCTGGGAGAAATCTCAGGGCTTTTCTCTTTCACATCCATCGCTCTCACCAGCGCCTTCACAGCTTCCTCCTCACCGACAATCGCTCTCAGCTCCTCATGCAACCTGCCCATGTTCTCCATGCGTGCCGTGATTGTCTCATGCCGTGCTACTTCAGCATATCCGTTCATCGCCAGTCGAGCCGCTTGATATTCGGCGTTGAGCTGTTGCCTAAGACGCGCGACCTCACTTTGATTGCTCACAACATCCTCCTAATGCTAAACAGGCAATTTGTATCAACGGACATCATAGCACAAAAGCAGACCATATTGGTCCTCAACCACGTTTCAGTCTCTGCTATAGTAGCCCGAAACAACTATAGCGGCTATTACGTGCTAGAAGATTTGTTCCCACATCGGATTAGACAGCTCCGAAAAGACAAGAAGATGACGCAGCTCAGGCTTGCTGTCATCATCGGGGTTGATACGAGAACAATTAGACGGTGGGAAACTGGCGAACGGTTCCCCGGACCTGGAGAGATACAGGCATTAGCACAAGCCCTAGGGGTTAGGATCAGGGACCTCTTTGATTTCCCTGAGCATCCCAACATCTAGAATATAGAAATACCTCTCTTCACTCGACTTGCCTGATTGCAGTCGAGTTATTAGTATGCCCTTATTGAGAAATCTCAACCAATTCACCAAACCTCAACCAATTCTTAACTCGTCTTTATAAAATCTTTACAAATTTCCCCTAGGTAGAACTCCTGATTTATTGTGTACAATTAGAAAGCTACAGACGCGCAAATCACCACAAAACATTTACACAAGAATGAGGGAGGGCGTCAAAGATGACAC
>CBJMBI010000682.1:0-2522 GCA_966427955.1 uncultured Ktedonobacterales bacterium | reverse complement strand
TTGATGTCAGTTTTGATGTCAATGCTAGCTGAGATGTCAAAATAAAACCGTATGAAGCGGCCTATAAAGCCATTTCATACGGTTTCACCAGAATGGGAAATGCCAAGGGACGGAGTTGGCGAAAACTGTTCATCTGAGTCTTCCTGGTTTCATCTCGTGCTCAAAATTTGGTCATGTTGTTTACTGAGTGCATGCGAATACAATCCGATGTGATGGGTTAAGCTGTCAATTAGCTGTCAAATATGTTGCAATGGGTGGCTCTTCTGCAGAATACAGTTTTCGAAGGGGGGACTCTCCTGGTCTTGTCTACCACAGTTTATGGATGTGCATCCTTTTCAGAAATCTATAGTCCGTTGTTCACTGAGTATCATGGGTGATAATTGAGCGTTATTGGCATTGCTGTCAAAATTGCTGTCAGGGGGTTTTTGAGAGTGAGGATTCATTGCGATTTTGTGATTTGCTGTCCGAAATGATGGGTGTTTGACAGCAGTTGGTATGGGGAAAGTTGAATCTCAGCTAGAAGCTCTTTTCAGGTGGCTTGGTATCTGGATTGATCGTTGTCTTGAGCACAGAAAAAGGCTTCTTTTGTCTAGCAATGTTAACCTGAGTTCATCGGTTTTACTCTCAGTTTTGCTCTCATCTTTTTGTTGCTGCAGTTGCTCTTCTGCATGGTATGATTTTCGAAGGAGAGATTAGATACTGTTCGTCCCATGGCGTTTCCTGCCGTTGCTCTCACGCTCAAAACGTTTGCTCTTTGTTTGCTGGGTACGGTTGGAATATCTCAAAGTTTTTTCGAGTTGTCGTAAGTGTCGTAACTGATAGTCTCCCCAAAGAGTGTTGATAGGCTCGGAGTGCCACACTATGAACCAGCTTCTAGTGGGCTCTGGCTATCACCACTTGAGCGGAAGACTACCTAGTTATCTCTAGTCAACTATTGATTGCTATTGTCTGGCTCAATGCTACCGAAGAGGCCATTGTTTTCATTGTTAATACCTGCTGTGAAGAAAAGGGTATTACGATTGCCTGCCTGTGCTCCATTACCAAAAGTCAATCCCCAGAGGCCTTTACTTCCAGGAGGATTGCCGTCACGCCCAAGCGCATTGCCCTGTTTATCTTCGATTGTTCCCAGAAATGTTCCATTGTGTGGATTGAAGGCATGAATGGTGCTATCTCCAAAGTTGCCAACCAGTAGAGTATTGCTAAACCGGCCAAAGTTGGAGGGAGTAAGAGTCAAGCCCCACGGAGAGTTTAGCACACCATGCAAGATGAGGCGCTTGATTAGGTGCCCATGGGTATTAAAGACATCTACAAAACCGTTGCCTGCACCAGCCACATCATCGTGTTTTGCCGCATCCTGCTTGGCAAAGGTTACATAGAGCAAGCCATTCATGTTGCGGATACCAAAGGGCGCAAAGTCGGAAGGTACGTTATGGTCAGTAAAGGAACTCACCAACTTGAACCGCGAATTGAAGACATCTACCTGACCGAAGCGGAAATTCGTAGCAAAGAGCAGATCTTGCCCTCTGTCTCTCCCACTGGCAAGTCCCTTGTAGACAGGGCCTGTATTGGTGTTTGAGTTATCGACCTTCAGAATAGCATTTGTCTGGTCAACATTTGGACTCCAACCGGATATTGTGCCATCCTCAGTAGCGAAGATGAATAGAGCCGGAGCAGACTTGCCATTTTTGCTGACGACAAAGCTGTCTGTATTGTTGAAGACAATGCCTGTTGGTGCGGCAGGAGACGTCTGACCCGTAGGAGGGGGAATCGTAACCACCAATGGTTGCGGCATTCCGTTCGCTTTATACATAGTTGCCACACCTGTTCCATTATCTGCTACCCACAAGGGAGTGTGAGGACCAAACGTAATCCCCCAGGGATTCACTAGATTCGGGTCGGTAAACTTAGCTATGCTCTGAAGGTCCGAGACAAGATTTGTCTGTCGATAGAAGTTTCCCTCATGAGCGTTAGCTCCGACTGGCAATGCTAGCATGAGCATAGCTATGGCGAGTACGGGTGCAATGAGCAGCCTTAGCCGTGTAAATAGACGAATGTACACAGATATTTCTCCTTAGTAAATATGGTTTTTCTCGATATGACATCTCTAGCAAATACTACAGTTCATACCGTCTTGTTTGGCTAGTAAGGCTCAATTTCTGTTTCCACAATCAGTATAAACACAACTATAAATGGGGTATGTTATCGGACGGTTTGGGCTAGACAGGGATGGGTAGGGATTGCAGGAAGAGGCTGAGACAAAGCTGGGTAATCTTACCCATGACTGAGACTGTTTCTTTCTACTTTACTATGTACAATCAAGAGGGAGACCATCCGATTCCATAGCATGGTAAAATTTCCGCTTTTGCCCGATGTTATTCACTGATGTGTTTGGGTATCCTTCTCGTGCTCATTTGAAGGTGTGATTGTTCACTGAGTTGTACCAGAGATGTTGACAGCATTTTGAGAGTGCTGTCAATAATGCTGTCATGACAGCAAAGGGAAAAGTATCTGGTAGGTTGCTC
>CBJMBI010000681.1:0-2523 GCA_966427955.1 uncultured Ktedonobacterales bacterium | reverse complement strand
GGAGAATACCTCGTCCAGTGGATGTTGGGTCGGGGAGGAAGCAGTAAGGTCTATCTCGTCTCGCATCCAACGCTCTCTATTCCTTTCGCTGTAAAACAAGTACGCGCAGATCAACCATTACCAACGAGTGCAATTGCAGAACTAGATGCACTGCTATACAATAGCAATACTACCCCTCAACCTTCTGATGACGCTGTATCAGTATCAGCAGAGATAATACCTTCCAGCGGAGGAGAAGAGACCGATCGTTTTCTGCGTGAGGCCCTATTTCTAGCACGTTTACAGCATCCTGCTATTCCTGCACTCTATGACTATTTCTCCGAGAATGGGTATTGGTATCTGGTCATGGACTATATTCCAGGCCACTCATTGGCAGAACAGATGCACAATCACTGTCCCATGCCTCCCTTAGAAGCTCTGGGGTACGCTATGCAATTATGCGAAGTGCTTGATTATCTCCATAGACAAGCGCCCCCCATTGTCTTTCGAGATTTAAAGCCTTCTAATATCTTGCTAAAGCCGGATGGTAGTCTCGTTCTGATAGACTTTGGTCTTGCACGCTACCTCAATGATGATGCAATCAACACCATTGTTGATATAGGTTCGCCTGGGTATGTGGCTCCCGAGCAGTATTGCAATGAGAGACCACATGATACGCGTTCTGATCTGTACAGTTTAGGAATCATACTCTATGAGATGCTCACTGGACAACGCCCCCAGGAGAGAGAGGATCTCACAGCCCTGCAAAGCATTGATCCCCCCCTTTCATATGCCCTGACTGGACTAGTGAAATTGGCACTTCGGACAGATCCAGATCAGCGTTTTCAGTCTGCACATACGCTTTATCTGGCATTAGAGCGTGTGTATAAAATTGAGGAACGACGACTCTACCAGCGTTACGTTCTCGCACAAATGGGAGATTTTCGCCATGAGAAAGAACCGTTTGTACTGCCTGCTGTACAGCTGGAGAATCTAAAGGATGAAGATGCCACTCCACAGCCATCTGTGAAGCTGGATAATATACCCCATACTGAGACTAAGTTGCTTACTACTCTGTCATTAGCTTCTCTAGGAGAACGGCAATCCATACGAGAAGCGCTTCTTCGGGCAAGGAAAGAGCACAAGGCACAGATGCAGCCCGCCTCGATTGATGAAAGCCTGCAACACTACTCCTTGGAGCCACAACAGCCACAGCAGTCACAGCAGTCACAGCAGTCACAGCAGTCACAACAGCCACAACAGTCACAGCAGTCACAACAATCACACTCGCAAACTACAAAAGGAATAAATAAGAATAGCACAATTTCTCCAAAACATCCTTTTTATCAAATTCCTATAAATAATCAACAAAATACTATAAACTCTACATTTACACTACGAATTACATCATGGCGCATTATTCAAGGGAGCTTTCTTTTAGCCATAATAGTCTTTTTAGTGATGTCCTCATTGCTTGTTTACCAGTGCATTACACCTAGACATGACAATAATACATTGCTACACTCAATACCCACGGCGCTTCTTCGCCCAAGGCCTACTCAAGGAAATAGTCAGAAAGCAGTGGACAGTTCTTGGCAAGTTCTGCCATCGCCACCTGTTGCCAATGCAGATAATACTATAGCCTATATTAAAGAGCAGGGACATGGGTCTGTCTATATGCATGCCGGCTATCTCGGCTCAGACTCCCCCTTTATCAATTACTATGACCATCACTTATACCGCTATGACATTGATACAGCTTCTTGGGAGATTGTCTCCAACGATTTTCCAGCTATGGTGAATAATGCAGTGACAGTCGATGAACATGCCCAGATCTTCTTCACAACAGGTTACTCGCCTGATATGCACGCAGTAGTTTCAGCTCTCTATATGTATCAGCCACAGAATGGCTTCTTACAGAAGATCAATACAACTGCCCAGATTAGATTGGGATTTGGGAACTCGATGCTCGCCGATCAGCAAGGTCATCTCTACATCACACAGGGCTTTATGCAGGCAGGCAACCCACATGCGCAAGCTGGTATGGGTTGGTACCGTTACGATATCGCTACGCACCAATGGCACCAACTGGCTCCACTCCCAGTAGGGTTAGGCTACGTAGTCCTTACAAGTGACAACCAGGGAGGCATTCTTTTGCTAGGGGGAGCGACAGACGCGGAACAACACATACAGACAAATAAGATCTACCGCTATAATATAGCGCTCAATACCTGGAAACAGCAAGCCAATAGCATGCCTCAATTACTCAGTGGCGAAGCTGCTTGCCAAGTATGGCCTAATGAAATGGCATTTGTCGGTGGCTATGACGTTATACGTAATACAGGCCTCAATTCTACTTGGCTTTTCAACACACAGACACTTGATTGGCAAAGGTTATCCCCACTGCCCGCAAGCGGCAGCTTGCTGGGAGCTGCCACCTGTGATGGCAATGGTCATCTCTTCTTAACACGTGGCGCTGAGGCTCTCAAAAAGCCCACTCAAGATTTCTGGATGCTAACCGTTGAGAGCCCCTCCCAGCGGACA
>CBJMBI010000680.1:0-2524 GCA_966427955.1 uncultured Ktedonobacterales bacterium | reverse complement strand
AAGTAAGGCCAAATCGTCAAAGTCGCGGCGTGGATACCCATCCAGATCACAAAGGATTGGGAGGAAGCGCCGCTTTTGTGCCTCTCGTCTGATGATGAAAAGTACAAATTGTACCTCGGGGTGTGTGTCACTTTTTTTGTACAAAGAGGTGTGTGCTCACGATCAACGGACGCGATAAATCGGGTCCCTACTCTCTCGGGCGCTGAAGCGCTTCTTGCTTGAATATCCGATGCAGAACCAGAGGGCTTGAGCCCAAGAAAAGGGAGGGACCAGCAAGAACTGCGTCCGGAGATGGGGGTTGCAAAAAATGACGGACACTTTGTACCTCGTTCCCCCTAGAAAAGTGTGCAAATTTCTCCTATATTGTACTTATGACCATGTCCTTGGAGCGTCTTGAGGCTTTTCCCTGTCTCTAGATCCCATATCATGATGGTCATGTCGTCGCTTCCGCTGACCAGCCTCTTGCCATCTGCACTCACGGCCACTGACCTAACCCGATTTGTATGTTCTTGGAGCGTCTTGAGGCTCTTCCCTGTCTCTAGATCCCATATCATGATGGTCATGTCGTCACTTCCACTGACCAGCCTCTTACCATCCGCACTTACGGCCACTGTGTTAACATCCCATACATGTCCAGTGAGCGTGTGTATCACGGCCAGTCTTTTAGGGTTGCGGAGAACCGAGCGATCGGTAGTATCCTGTCGCCAGATTTGATCAGCTATATTTTGTTTCTCTTGCAAAGCTTGCCTCCCCCGTTCAGCGCTTTCCCAGAGGAAACGATAGTTAGGATTGAGTTCTATAGCTTTTCTCGAGTATTGCTTTAATTTTTCATATTGACCATTAAGTCGATACACCTCACAAAGAGATGAAAAAGCAAAAGCATTGTTAGAATCCAGTTCTATGGCTTTCTTCAAGTCCTGCTCAGCCTTGTCATATTGCTTCAGTGCTCGATATATCCCCCCACGATGTGCGAGAGCCTCAGCATGGTTTCCATCCAGAGCAATCACTTGACTGTAGTGATCCAGTGCGTCCGTGAACAGTCCTTCTAGTCGATATTCCTCTCCAGACTCAAAATGAACCTTTATTAATTCAGATTTCAACTTCTTTCCATGATCCGGGTATTGTCGCTCAGTATGAAGGTTGATCTCTTCCCGTCCAGTTGACAATGAGCCAGATTCCCCTTTTGCAAGGGGGCGCGTTTCATTGTCTCTTGTAACACGGTTGGAAGTGGAGCTTGAGCTTCCGGTTTCAAGCCTCCCAAATTGAGTCAAGAGAGGTACAGTACTGTCGGAGGTGGGGGGTAAGATTTAAGTAGCTTCTCGAGAGGAACCACAATCTCACTCTTAAATTGTGCTAGTTCATATCTCGTGTGGGATCGTTTGCACTCAGCAAGTCCCTCCTCATAAGCTTTCTCCAATCAGTGCTTGGCAACGTCATACTCACGGATCAAGTGGTGGCATCCTGCAACGGACAACATTGACTTTGCCTTCACAAAACAACCTGTTTGTATGAGATTTGCTGCCGTTATAAAATTATTAGCGGCATTGTGAATAGAACCCTCCCGCCGCTGATCATCTTGAGTCATAGTAGCATTCTTAAGATGATCTAATCCGGTCTCGTAGTAGCTCATGAAAAGTCGATCGAGCTTCTCCTCTGCGCTTTCTTTCTTACCCATTATCGTATTCTTTCCAAATTTCCATAATTTGCTCAAGCCTTCCTTAATAGCCCAGCTTGCTGCTGCTGTGCCAAACGTTTCCAGAATACCCGTTACTCCTCCTGCTAGTCCAGGCTTCTCTTAGCCGTAACGCTCTGACAGAATGATTTGCTTTTCGACAGGCTTGCCATCTTCACCAATCAACGGATCTTTCCCCTCGACAAGTGCTAGTTCTTTGCCCTTTCTCTGTCGCTGGACCTCTTGTTGTTGGATATCGTTGAGTTGGCATTGATGCATCCAAAAATCGCGTACTCCTCGGCCCTTGTTGGGAGAAGCATCTCTGTGTGTCTGATCCAACTGCTGATCTTGTTCTTCACGTGACTGCAATCTCTCTACTTCCATAATGTTTTTCTCCTTTTCTCAGATCACATGCAATCAAATGCAAACCAAATCCTGCTCTTCTCGCGGGCAGGATGGATGGGTAAGCGATGACAGGACTGGATTCCATTGGCCTATTTAGGGAAAAGCATAGCGAGAGGTTATCTGAGGAACGTTTTGAGATGGGCAAGGACACACTTAGGGGAGCGGGTCAGCCAAGGGTGATCGGTTTGTTGAACAGCTAAGCCAACAATGACCATTACACCAAGAGAGAGTAATTATTGCTCGTCTCATTTCAGAGGGAAAAGATGTATCAATAACAATAAATAACTATACTGTCACATTTTGTCGGGACTAGTGGACAAAAGCTGGAAGGGTATGGTAAGGTAGCCAAAAGAGCGGCGAAGAGGGATAATTTTATGATGAACATCACCTTTGATTGGGATGAGGTGAACTCCTTGATCACAATTTTACAGACAAAAGGCATCTGCT
>CBJMBI010000679.1:0-2526 GCA_966427955.1 uncultured Ktedonobacterales bacterium | reverse complement strand
CAAGTGGGTCAAGCCAAATTGGCGAAATGGGTCAAATTTAAACTGGCGCTGACAGAGGGAGAAGTGCGTGATATTTTGCTGGCTCTGGAGCGAATTTATCGTCCCTCTTTTCCAGCACTCAACTTGCAGCAGTGGACCGGAAGCCTCTACACGTGGCTCACCCACCCACTGCTCGATCCCCAAAAAAGCGGGCGGGTCATCATGGATCATCTGATGAAACTGATCACCACAGCACTGGAGTGGTCCTATGCCCAAGGGGAGAAAGATGTCAGCTCCAAGTATCTTGAAGCTGCCGCTGAACAGCTCACGCTGCGCCGTGACGTGATGTATCTCATTGATTCCGTCGAAAGAAATGAAGAAGACAAAGATCAGAATGAAGGACCCCCGAAAGCTCCACCTCCGAAATGAGTTCGATGTTTCACCCCAATGTTTTTGGGCTCAATGTTCGAACACGGCAGTGCCTCAAGCTCAAAAAGCGTTCGAAGATTGAGCCCAATTACCAATTAGCCTCATTCTGTGGTTACTTAGCTCCTTTTATTTAATCCAAAAGAGGGTCTGTCTTATTCCCCAAAGCTTGCTACGTAAATGAGAGAACAGCTTTAGGTGATGATCTCAAGTATCCTGCAGAGCCTTTCCTCAACAACAGCACAATCAATAATGTCCTCTGGAGATCTTTATCATTTTTCGGTAGTGGCTCAATAGAGGATGATCCTGCAAGTGAGGACGCAACTTCTAACCAGAGCGCCGATGAGAACATCATTCTCAAGTGGCCCACTATCCCTTTCTTAGCTAATGTGTGTGGCCCTATGCAAGATGAAGGAGCCTTTTGCCTGAGTTTGTCTAAACGCCAATGATCCCAACTACACACATATCCGAGAAACGTTTTATATGGCGTTTTCTCATTTATACACTATTATCAAATTTGCTCCTCTCGCTAGTTTTCACAAGATATCCTATCACTTGTTTGGATGCCTCAATAGAAACTGGATTGGGATTTTGCTATGATGCTCTCCTCCGTAGCATTTCTCAGATTTCTCTTCTCCGTCCCTCCAAAAGCAGGTCAAGGTCACAAATTACCATGGACAAATCAGATTGGAAAAACTCAGTTTTTCTTAAAAGCGTCGATGACATCAAAAAGCTCAAGAATTCAGAAGGCTCTGATATCCAAGTTCACGGCAGCGGCGACCTGATCCAGACACTCCTCAAACATGATCTGGTTGATGAGCTGTGGTTGAAGACTTTCCCCGTCACGCTCGGCAACGGCAAGCGTTTGTTTAGTGAGGGCACTATTCCTGCAGCCTTTACATTAACAGACAGTTTGGTTACGCCAAATGGTGTAATTTTCGTCAATTATGAGCGAGCCGGAGAAGTCAAGACAGGCACTGTTGGGGCTTAAGGCAGCTAACTCATTAATTTAATAATTCCCAAAATAAGCTGAATATCTTCACCAGGTGTTTTCGTTTGTAATCATTGGGAGCATTGATAGCAAATGTTTGAAATGCGTCAACTATCCTGCACCAAATGTTTGGATTTTCCCACGGGATGCGCAACGAGATGCCTATTTTTCTCAAGCCTCTTTGTAGGCTCGTTCAGCGTTCTTTTGAAATGAGCAAGAACTGAAGTACCTCAACAGTATAGAAACAGGGAAAAGGGACCCTCAAGCTCACTTGCGGCTGTATGAAGACGGGTTGAATAATCCGTGACAAGAGCATATTTTGTATAAGTATGCAATTACAGTCTTTTTATGCAAAGTGTCATCTCGTTGCGCATTCCGTGGGGTGCTGGGATATGGAACACGACAAACAATGCTGCTGGGATATGCCTGGGTAAGGCGCGAACGAGCTTGGTCATGGCTTCAATGCCGTCAGCGGAAGGACCTATCACAATAACGTTTTGCCAGAAAAATTTTCGCTGACGAATCTAAGCATTACCTGCCCTTTCACTGTTCTCATGATAGACGCCCCAGCCTGTTGGCGTCATCATCTCCGCGAGCCACACAGCAGGGACTTCCCCTGCTCTTGCAGCTCGCAACAGTTCGCAGCTGGCTTCGCGGTTCAAGGCCTGACCTAGATCTCTTAATATCTCGTCCTTAGCACGCCCACTCTTGCGAACATATAACTCGAAGGCATCACCACCGTCTTGCTTGCCATCTGGGCGACGTGCACTTGCCCCAAAATCTACCCAATGTTGTCCATCCTTAGTGATACCCACGCTCGCGGTGCGCTCTCCTCTCCAATCAGCGAGGATCATGCCATTGCGTTCATAGGCAACGAGATCTTCAATGCTGTACTGCTGGTTAAACCGATCGACCAACTGCTGCGGAGTAAATGCCACCCACAGACGAGTATGATTGTCCTTGGCATGGGAGCGTTCGTCTTCTTTGAGGCTTCTACGAGAACGCTCTTGGGGTGGTATTTGTAATGGTCGCTCTGGGGTGGGTAGCTCTGACTCTGGAGAAACAAGACTAGCCAGAGTTTGGTACTCAAGCAGGATGTGGGCTGCGCTCTGTCCATCTCTGCTGAGTTC
>CBJMBI010000678.1:0-2530 GCA_966427955.1 uncultured Ktedonobacterales bacterium | reverse complement strand
GAAGCTGTCAATGCCAGATAGCGGCTCGTCAAGCTGAGAGAGCCGCACAAGAGCACAAAGAGTGGCTAGAGAAGACCAGATTAAGGACCTATGGCGGCTGGCTAGGCGAACGATGGGAAGATGAAGAGATTGTTGCTGAGATGTGCAGCAAGACTTTTGCAAGTTTCAAAAGAGAACGCAATCCCATCGCTTACAAGAAAGCGTGGGAGTTTGCGCAGAACCCACAAGGGAACCTGCTCTTCTGTGGAGGATATGGAACAGGCAAAACGCATTTGGAGGATGCAATTTGCAACTACCTGCGGGAAACTGGTCGGCTCATGCCAGATGGCACCCGCCAGACTATGACGAGTTTGTTTGCATCAGCACCTCAGTTTTTTAGAGCTTATAATGATGCACTAAACGCTACAGATAAAACACGTGCTATAAGCATCATTGACCAAGCCATAGGGACGCCGCTCTTGGTCATCGATGATGTGGACAAAGCTCGTCCTACAGAGCCAAGGATGGACACTTACTTCTTGATCTTAGATGAGCGGTACAAGGCGAAAAGGCCAACAATCCTATCGACTAATCGGCAAGAGACGCTTAGTGAGTACGTTGGTGAAGCGGTGGCCTTCTCTCGATTTATGCGCAAGCTTGAGATTATCGAGATGGTTGGAGATGATTACAGACTTGAGGAGGAGCTATAGCTATGAGAAATACGTTTGGCAATCGGTCCCCTCGTCCTGTTGTACGTCCCGCTTTTGTGGGCAAACCTGAGAGCAGAGAAGATCTGCTCTTATGGGCTGCTCAGCACAACTACCCTGCTCTTGCCTTTACTGGTGTTACTCCTATGCCTCTCCATCCGGTTCAAGGGTTGCCACCTGTTACCCAGCTTATAAAATATGCTGTTGGGTTTGAAGGATGCAAAAGCAACAAGAGGCTTTGGGAAACAGCAGTTTATGCAGGCAAGGATGACATGATTGAAGGCTTAATAGCGCATATTAAGCCTTTAAGCGAAGAGCAGCTTGAAGTCATGAGGAGAACTAAGAAAAGATAATCATTAGGTGGATAACTTGTCCACTTATCCACAGGTTATCCACAGTCTTATAGCCAAGGGATATAGCAGAGAGAAGGAACGAATGACGATCGAACACTTTGAGCAACTGGTAACATCGGCTGGGCTAAACATCTTCAGCAAATACGCACCTCGCTTTCTGGTGAGCTTGCACGTACCCAAAGAGATCCCGCTTCAGAATGGCTCTGTAGTGACCAGTATGCGCATTCAATGTGATGCCTTGGCCTTCGGGGCTGCTGAGTTTGCCATGCTTACGCCCGAGCAAGCCAAGAGTCAGATAGAGGCCTGTGTGAAGCGTCTCGAACGAGCAGCCAAGACGAAACAGGGGGTGCTGAGATGAGTAATGAGTATATGCCTATGCAGTACAAGTATGCAGTAGGTGACCGTGTACGTGTCACTAATCACAAGTATCCTAATGGTGCTGATGGCATCATAGTGGCGCTATTTCCTTACATGCTCATAGCGCCTGGATATGATGTCAAGATTGATGGTGTGATTATGGCAGTATCGGAGCGATCTCTCGAAAAGATCGAGAGTCAGGGAAGCGAGACCGTCTAGGATGTGGTTTTCTAGGCCACGTATTCACCAAGAAGCGGCTTGTCTAGGATGAGTAGTGTCTACCACTAGGGAAGCCTAGACAAGCCCTAGAAATCGATTGTAGAGGCTTCTAGACGGTTTCGTCAAAATTGAAGGGGACACAACCGATGGCAAGAGCAGAGTGTCGGGCCTGTGGCAAGATATTCTCGTCCACAGGTGCATTCGATATGCATAGAACAGGTTCATATGGCCATGCAATCTATGATGAGCGTAAACAAGTAATCGGATACACCAAACATGAAAGAAGGTGCTGCACTGAGCAAGAGATGCTAGATAAGCAGATGATTAAAAATGACAAGGACATCTGGACGACGGGAACATTTGATGCTTCAGTGTTTGAGAAGAAAGAAAGCGATGTACAACAATGACAGACGAATACATCATGCAAGCCAAGTATCCAGGCCAGTGTACAGAGTGTGGATACAAGTTTGAGGCTGGCACACTTATCAGATACAACACGTTTAGAAAGACGGCTAGGCACAAGGTCTGTCCTGAACCGGATTATAGCGGTACAGAGCAGAGAAACATATTCGAGCTGTGGGTGCAGAGAGCACAGGAGGTAAATAAATGTTGAAGCGACTTGTCCTTACAATCCCGCCTAGCATATGGGAGGACTACAAAAAGGCATTATCTAAGAAATTAGGTACTCAAGTAGATGATATTCAAGCTGAGAGTTCTGCTGACATAGACATGTTTAACGGACTGATGAAGACTATCTATGCAACAGAACAACCTAAGTGTGGTAACTGTGGCGGTGACTTGTGTGATAGTTGCGGTGAGTGTCATGATACACAGTGCTATGAGTATCAAGAGGATTGTAAAGAGAAAGAAGGAAAGAGTGAATGAAAGAAATACTAGGTGATGATAGACTACTCA
>CBJMBI010000677.1:0-2534 GCA_966427955.1 uncultured Ktedonobacterales bacterium | reverse complement strand
ACAGCCGAGTAAATTGTCCCTCTTTCCCCCTCGCTTTACTCTTGCCCTCCGCCTATAGTATCTAGCAGGCACCCTTTGAGGTTAGTATGGGGAGAGCGAACCTCAGGATCACAGTCTAGGCAACTTGTCTGTGGCCCTAGAAGGGTGCTTTGCTTTTTTTCTCGGCTAGCAATTCCTCCACTTTAGCTGGCTATTTTATCAAAGAAACGACCTTGATATGCCTATTTAATACTTTCACAAGTAGTTAATCAAGTAAAATTGAAAAGTCTTAATTTTTTGTCCTCTATTATGATGCAGCCTTCTATCGCTTTCAGTCAGCAGAGCTATGAGCAAGAAGCCTACAATCAGGCAAACTAGGAGAAGCTCTGAAAGGACAAGGAAAGTTAGTACATTACCTGAATCAATAACATGAGCTCTTCTGGCCTCGTGTGATAAACTGTACTTCACCTACCGGAGAGCGATTCTCTCAAACCTCTCCTCTCACATTTTTATTTCAGGAAGTGGTAAGATAACAAAGAAGTGTGATCTTGCTAGACATGATACTCAATCTTCAGCTTGAAGAGAGGGAGCAGTGACTGCAAGAGTAGGCCAAACGTTTTATTAGTAGATATTATTTAGTAGAGGGAAAAGTTCATGTACCGAACAAGAAGGCCGAGACAAGCATATGAGCGATGGCGTACAACACGTTGGACACCCAAGCAACGGATCCATCAATTGTTACGACGAGATCCTACACTGACAGTAGAACAATTGGCACAGACAGTAGGATGCACCAGAGCCTATGCACGCATCTGGCTACGTAACTTCTATGCACCTGGTTACGAGCCAGAGCAACTACAGCCACAGTAAACGTGATATACCTTTGGCACTCTCTTTTTGTTCATATTTTAATATCATACAATCATAGAGATATTCCCTTCATACAGAGAACATTTAAATGCGAGGGAATGCACTACAGAACGAGGCTTGAGATATGTCCCTGTATTCATCTGCATAATGGATGGGCCTACCATATTTGGGGCTTGAGCACCAAGGGGTATCTTTTTGCTACCCTGAAAATAATCAAAACCATCAATTTGCCTGCTTGACGCACATGCTATACTACCTACTTGTAGTACATTGATGACCAAAGAAGGCCCATTTCTCTCTGAGTTCAAAGACAGGAGAGGAATGGGCTGTATTGGTGATAGCCTGACTATCAAGTGGTCATAGCGAGCAATACACCATCCAGGATATCCAATAGAAAGAGACATGCATGGACCTCGCATTATCATCAATATACACTGGGCCTCAGCCCGGCTCAGCTGAACAGGTGAATGCCATTATCACCGAACTGCGTCTTCTCTATCCCAATGCGGCCTGCACGCTTAATTTCTCCAATCCCTTAGAACTCCTTATTGCCACCCAACTCTCTGCACAATGCACCGACGAACGCGTCAATATTGTGACCGCTCAGCTTTTTCAAAAGTATCGTAATGTTGAAGATTTTGCTACTGCGAGACAGGAGGAACTTGAGCAAGATATTCGCTCTACTGGTTTCTATCGCAATAAAGCTAAAAATATCCGTGGTACATGCCAGCGCCTTATCACGACATATGGAGGCGAAGTACCACATACTATGGAAGATCTGCTAACACTGCCGGGCGTTGCACGCAAGACAGCAAATGTTGTCCTTGGCAATGGCTTTGGAATTGTTGTCGGTTTCGTTGTGGATACACACGTCGGACGTCTCTCACGCCGCTTGGGCTGGACCAAGCATACTGATGCAGTCAAGATCGAACAGGACCTCATGCGCATTATTCCCAAAGAGGATTGGCTCGACCTCTCACACTTGCTCATCTTTCACGGTCGAGCTACCTGTGATGCACGCAAACCGCTCTGTGAACAATGCACTTTGGCCCATCTTTGTCCATCGGCATTTGTAGCCAAAACACCACGGACTGAACCTTAATATATGACAGCACTAGATCATTAAGAGCGAATAGACTGTTCCCATTGTCCCTCGAAGACAAATTCCTCCAAGAGCTTACGACTGCGTGGAGCTAGCTCACGCTCCCGCAAGTCATCTGGTAGTCCATCTGGAGTTCCAAGATACCCAAGTGCGATCATAACCAGTGGCTGATAGCCTTCTGGAATACCCAGCGTCTCACGCGCCTTCTCAGCATCAAATCCAGCCATCTGGTGCGTGACTAGTCCAAGATCAACAGCCTGCGTCACCAAATTACCTACAGCCATGCCAACGTCATAGAAGCTCGTGAGTTCCTTGCCTGGACGATCATAGAGCTTAGCGACAACAAGGATAAGGACAGGAGCATACTGTGCCCAAAGAATGTTACGTTCCCACAGAGTAGCCACCAAACGCGCATGATTTTCAGGATTCTCTTTGGTACCAACAAGAAAGTACCAAGGCTGCTGATTGCCAGCCGAAGCAGCCCACCGTGCCGCCTCAAGAAGACTATAGAGCTTCTCGCGCTCAACCGGACGATCGGCAAAGGCTCTTGGGCTCCAGCGCTCACTGATTAATTCATGGATAG
>CBJMBI010000676.1:0-2534 GCA_966427955.1 uncultured Ktedonobacterales bacterium | reverse complement strand
TTTGTCAAACATGTTGCGGAGAAGCTTGCAGAACTACGTGGCATGACTTTTAAGGAGATTGCCCAAATCACTTCAAATAATGCTGCTCGTTTGTTCTCTCTAGCGGAAAAGTAGGTAGCCTATGTAGTATCATCCCAGATTACGTTCACCCTCTGCGTTTTTGTAATTTGTGCAGAACTAGCTGAGATCATCTTTAGGAGGGAGAATAACTTCTATGCTGCGCAAGGGAAAGCTACGGCGAAGCTGGTTATGGATTATCCTGATACTGCTAATAATCTTATTGATTATTTTTGCAAATGTCTCAGTTGAGAGACCAAGGCCTACTGCAAGCACTGTAACTCTCAATGCTACTATTTACTTGCCTACAGCTACTCTCAAATCAGTCCTCCAAAGGAATGTGGATCAGCAATTACAATCAGGTAATCCTGGAGGGCTAGCATCTCTTCTTCATCCTTCAGTCACTCGATTGACTCCGCAAAATGATGGGCTTGTTCTGACACTGAGTCAGAGCCTCTTAGGTGGTCTGCCACCGCTAGAGTCCAGTATACTACTCAAATTCAACGTTCTCAACTCCTCTACGGTCCAGGTCAATGCACAGCCGCTACCGGGCTCCCCTGTAGGTATAGATGGCCCTGTAACCCAGATCAAGGTCAGGCAAGGGCATGTCAATGGCATCTCTCCAACACCCAATTGTGGGGATAGCGCTTTGGCGGCCAAATTGGGTTTCCCAATCTCAATTGGTCAAGCACAACAAGGGAAGCAGGCCAAGCTAATTCAATCAGCAGAAATGATCCGGCAGCCCTCAACAGATACTGCCGAGACCTACGTTGAAGTTACTTCCTCAGCATTAGCCTCACTCGGAAATCAGATTGGTAGCTTCCCGGTTAGCGAGAACTTGACTGCCCAAAATATCCGTATTAGTGTAGAGAATAATGAAATAATTGTGAGGTCCGATATCTCGCTCTGGCAGACAGGCATAATAGTGGGTTCCAGTACCACGCATATCCGGCCACTAGTAGATAACGGCAACTTGCTACTACATGTAATAAAGACGGATCTCTCTATTGCCTTCTTAACCTTCTCCGATAACAGCTACAATCAGCAGATCCAGGATCAGATCAATCAGCAACTAGCTGGCACTCTAAGTAGCCTATTTACGGTCACCAAAGTTGCCATTGGAAAGGATACACACATTCCCTGTGTGGCCAAGGACAGCTTGCTCCTCACAGGCACAACGAATGTGCTCTCATGAGTATAGGGCACTTTAGCGAATCTCCTTATTTTTGCGTATTGACGATGCAAATGTTTCAATGTATTGTTTTGTGGGAAGAGACGAGCGCAATCAATCGGACTCCTACGGCGCATCTCAGACGGGATTGAAATATATGAGAGAATCTCAGACGGGATTGAAAAAAAGATGCTTAATATTACGCCACTTAACAACTCATTAGGAACATCTCAAGCATTAGTAGGTAGCACTGATATCAAGCCAGAATATCATCCTACCGTGCATGATATTCCAGTTGATGAGCGACCACGTGAACGATTACAAAGGTATGGAGCTGATACACTCTCCACATCGGATCTACTTGCTATCATCCTGCGAACAGGAACAAAGCACGAAAATGTAATGGAATTAGCTACAAAGCTGCTCATTAAATACGGAGGTCTGGCTGGCCTGATGAGCGCTGATTTTCATGAGTTGAGTGCTGAGTATGGGCTAGGATTGGCCAAAACGGCACAATTGAAGGCTGCTCTGGAGCTTGGTAAACGGCTGAGTATGCAACACCCCGGTAAGCGTTTCCAGATTAGGTCTGCTGATGATGCCGCCAATGTGGTACGTATGGAAATGATGTTCTTAGATCATGAGGAGATGCATATCTTGATCCTCGACACCAAAAACCAGTTGGTGGAACTTATCAAACGGTACAAGGGAACTGTTAACAGTTCAGTTCTACGTTCGGCTGAGATCTTTCGTCCTGCTATTGTACGCAATTGCCCAAATGTCATTATCTGCCACAATCATCCTAGTGGCGACCCAACCCCCTCACCAGAGGATATCGAGGTAACGCGGCAGCTAGTTGAGGCTGGCCAGTTACTCGATATCGATGTGCTTGACCATCTGATTATTGGCAACCCGCGCTATGTCAGCTTGAAGCAAAAAATGAACTGGTGAAGCTGGAAATATTGGAAAGAAGTTGTTGAAGTTTTACCCATGATCCTAGTGAAAGCATTGTTTCTCCTCTGGCGAATCTGCGCTAATTTCTGGAGAACTGGTCAAACGAGAGCATCTGTCTTCACAGCAGAGCAATGGCCAAAAAATCAACAGCTTCATTCCAACATTTACAGTTATCGCTGCTGCTGAGGAGGGTATACCGGTTGCCCACCATATGGGTGAGGCTGCTGTGGATAAGCTTGTTGTGGGTAAGGCTGCTGTGGATAAGCTTGTTGTGGGTAAGGCTGCTGTGGATAAGCT
Organism: uncultured Ktedonobacterales bacterium; assembly: GCA_966427955.1. GTDB lineage: Bacteria > Chloroflexota > Ktedonobacteria > Ktedonobacterales > Ktedonobacteraceae > DASYAN01. Next base: position 58 of record CBJMBI010000676.1, on the reverse strand, counting down.
TGTTGTGGATAAGGCTGCTGCGGATATCCATTCACATAGGGATTTGGATAAGCTTGTT
>CBJMBI010000675.1:0-2536 GCA_966427955.1 uncultured Ktedonobacterales bacterium | reverse complement strand
GAGCGGATCCTTTCACTAATGCGCATGGAATGTTATCCATGACATCAATAAAATCCCTCCTTATGGTGGCAGAGACGTAACGTTAAGCTACATAAATATTGCTACCCACGAAAATATTAAGACAGAGTTGGAGCGTATTGACCTGCGGCGTTTTTTCCCTGAATGGGAACAGTATCTTGAAGATATCAGGCGACTTATGCTTCTGCATCAGCATGATAGTGCACCTCTAGATGATCTCAATCGGCGTAATCATACATACGAACTGCGCTATGAGAGGCTATTAGAGTTGGGCAAGCTTATGTATGCCATAGATAATCTTGATTTATCCCATACTCTTTCAGAGAATCATCACAAGCAGAACTTCCTAATGACGATCAATGCTATTGCTGAGCGGCGCTGGCGCTGGGTCACACATCGCCTCGGTGAGAATCGTGCTTTTCTCAGCAATCTTATTCACAATACCGTCGTTACCTACTTAAAAGAGCGTCATACTAGTAATGGCCATTCTATCATTGCTGACCTACTCTATTACCCTGATGGCGTTGCTTACCTTCTTCCTGAGCGCGAGGCTTTTTCCTGGTCTGAGGATGATAATGCTCAGGTTGCTCAACGCCTTGCCCAGTTGATAAGTGATAAACAGGCCACGAGGTTTCAACAATTCATTTTTGCAAATCAGCAAGGTATCAAAGTTGGCAGTGTTGCATTGGATTGCGGAGCAAGCTACACCGATGTTATGCACACGATTCGTAAAATGGTGGATCGTAAGTCTTATTCACCGTCCTGGCATGCTGGCTATAATCAAAAGCTGCGTCCTGATATTGAGTTGGCTGCTACCCACCCAGAGCAGTCAATCTCTACCTTAGCTAGCGAATTGCTGGGTAGCTCAGAGTTTATTGTTCCTCTAGAGCAAGGCCTGCTTAAGCGTGGTGAGATGGCATTAGCTTATCGCAATCTTCTGCATGATCATCTCCAAGATGAGTTAAAGAAGATGTGCCGGTGTGATGCTTGGACTCATGTCTATACTCTCCTCAACTTGCCTAAGGAGAAATATGCTCTCTATGAACAAATAAACGATTACAGACGACACTATTTTATTGCTCGTGATTGCTCTGATAGTCTAGATACGATATTTGAGCGTTTCCTGTTAGATGTATTGGGAATTACAGAGGAACAACCAAGAGAGCCTATAAGTGGTGACACATTCTATGAATATCTTTTTGCTAACCTTGAAATTCAAGGGGTAAATTATCGTCGTGATTTTGTTGGTCACCTTCACCGTTACTCTCACGCGAAACACAAGCAATGTTGCATATGCAGTTCCTCTTCATCTACAGTGGAATTAATGGTATCTGAAGTCCCTTTCAGCATGGGGGTTCAGGTATTTAGCAATCGCTTGAAAGGTGGTGGTAGTGAACCAAAGAGAAATGTGTGTCCAATATGTAGAGAACAGTTGATCTTAGAGAGGTTGACTCAAGTTTCTTTCAATAGAAAGAGCAAGCAGAAGACCAAGAACGGTGAAAAGAAGAATTCTGAATTTTACACGAGATTCTACCTTCATCTCTATCCCTATGCATTCTTTACTGCACCATATCTAGACGCCTTATATTCCACGCTCAAGAACGTGGTTCATGAAGATAATCAGTGCTTTTTTCTCAAGAGAGATCACTATTATAGAGGTTGGAATGAGTATTTCGAGCGAGGTTTAGGTGCTCGGATGCTCACCCATGCACAAAAGATCGAAGAAGGAGATCTCAAATTTGCAACAGGCCCAACGAAAGTCAACGGCATCAGTGTGCCTCAATTCAGTGAGGCAGTTAGCAATACTCCCACTTTGCCGCTCAATGCTCCGGGAGAGAATTACAGCCAGCAATTTCTTTTTGCTCTGACGCATGCTTTGATGATTGCAGATTTCTTTGGTTGCCGTGTTGTATTGTCACGTACTCCATTTCCCTTACTCAGTGATGAGTATATGGCTGAGCATCAATTGAATTTCTTTGTTGATGGTACACCTCTTAACTTGCGCTGGCTACTACCAACCAACGAGTATCGCAGTATTGAGACATATAGGGACAGAGAGGGAGAAAATGGTGGAAAGACCTATCTGGATCGTCTCAATCATTGGCAAAATGAGCAACCTGACGAGCAGGGCTATGCAGCCTACGAGAATATTTCCAGGCGACTATCCATGCTCTACCAGTTAGCCAAGCACCTCAATTTAAGCGCTGAGGAAAGTGAAGACTTCATCCTTGAGATCGCGATGGCTATGTCTGATGATCCTCTCGCTGTTTATCGAGTTGTGGATCTGGCAATTGAAAAGCAGGTAAACACTACTAATAATAGCAAGCACCAATCTAGTAAGGATGCAAAGAATGTGAACAAGCGTACAACAAAAGGAGAAGCTCGTTCTACTCAAAAATATCCACCGGAGCAGAAGGCGATTTCCTTAAGTAAGCGCATTGCACCTCTCTTAGCACAATTAGTCAAGGAGTAAAATATATGGAACCATTGAAACAAATGGCAGCTTTGGCTGTCGAGG
>CBJMBI010000674.1:0-2538 GCA_966427955.1 uncultured Ktedonobacterales bacterium | reverse complement strand
CAGGAGATAGCGCAAAAATTGGTCATTGCTCTCGATACCGTCAAACGTCATGTCAGCCACATTTTTGCCAAATTGGAAGTACAGAACCGGATGCAAGCGGTCAGACAAGCACACAAGCTTGGTCTGCTGGATGAAGATCATTAATCACCTTCCATGTTATAATTCGAAAGGAACACTCGTTCTTATTTATGCAGAGAATTGTGTCTGATGGAAGGATGAGATTTTTATGCCGATAAAACAACTTGCACCTGAGGTCGCAGCAAAAATCGCTGCCGGCGAGGTAGTTGAACGTCCTGCATCGGTTGTCAAAGAGCTGATTGAAAATAGTATTGACGCCGGAGCAACCCAGATTCGTGTTGATTTGATCAATGGTGGTTTACAGCTTATTCGCATTACTGATAATGGCTGCGGTATTCCAACTGATGAACTTCCCATAGCGCTAGCACGCCATGCCACTAGCAAGGTGACACAGATTGATGATCTAGAGCATATTCGCTCACTCGGCTTTCGCGGTGAGGCTCTGGCCAGTATTGCCGCCGTAGCAGAAGTCACGTTGCTCAGTCGCCAGCACGGCACCGCACAGGGAGCACAGATTGAAGCATCTAATGGTCTGATCTCTGAGATTACCACAGCAGCTTCAGCAGAGGGGACAACAATTACCGTGCGCAACCTGTTTAGCTCGGTCCCTGCTCGCCTCAAGTTTCTTAAGAGCCGCAATACAGAGGTAAGCCATTGCCATCATCTGCTGCAACAATATGCGCTGGCCTACCCCGAAATTCGTTTTAATGTTTTTAGCGAGGGACGACAGATTTTTGCGACTCCTGGTGATGGCAAGCTTTCCAGTGTCCTCGTTGAAGTCTATGGTCTCCAGATCGCTGAGCAAATGGTACCAATGAGGAATGTGCAAGAAGCTAGCGATACAGAGTATCCTGTCGTGACGGGCTATGTTAGTCGTCCCACGTGTTATAAGAGCACTCGCCAGTATATCTCTTTTTTCGTCAATCGACGCTGGGTGATGAGTCGCATGCTGACTGCCGCGGTAGAAGGAGCATACCACTCGCTGCTCCTGACAGGACGTCATCCCATAGCAGTTGTGAATATCCAGATTGATCCTACCCTCCTTGATGTGAATGTACATCCTGCCAAGACCGAAATTCGCTTTTTGAAAGAGCGCCGAGTTTTTTCAGCAATCCTGAAGGCAACACGGCAAGCTCTACTTGAAGAGCCTGAGGTACCAAAGTGGCATCCAACTCCTCCTCCTGCCAAAACTGTATCCATATCTGCATCATCTTCATCTGATATGCTGGATGAAGAGTTCACGATTGACAATGAAACTACAACTCCCGCAAATTCTCATGATGAGATAGCACAATCGTTGCCGCTCGATAGCCCTTGGATCACCGTAGCCGAAGAGGAGACTGGTACAAAACCGCCCATACTGTCACGACTATGGCAGAGCCATATACGCAGTGCTACGAAGCAAAATGATTCGACAGATGCAATAAATCTGGCTTATACTTCTTCTCCTGATGAATTAGAATTTATCCCCAGAACTACTAAGAAATCAGATGCTCCCTCTAGTGCTTTAGCACCCAAGCAAGATAATCTCATGGACGCACATATTGATAATAAACCTGAGGTCTCTACCTTTTTGCCTGATAAATTATCTATTATCGCTAATGATCTCATTCAATCGGAATTCGCCCCTATCACTTCCAATAAACCAAATCCTTCCCCTATCGCTTTAGTACCCGAGAGCGTAGGGACTACAGCTTCACCACCAATATCGGCATCTGCAGGGGATGGCACTTCGACATCTCGGTTACCACATTTACGTGTCATTGGGCAACTTGCACAGAGCTATATTGTGACTGAGGGTCAGGATGGTAGCATGTACCTGATCGATCAACATGCCGCTCATGAACGCATTCTCCTCGAACGCATGGTCGCTGCCATGAAGTCCCGCCAATCCATATCTCAATTATTACTCACGCCAATCAACTTGGAACTCGCCCCTAGGGAGTTGGAAGCCATTGAAGAATACCAAAAACAATTAGAACAAATTGGATTTTCTTTTGCAATTTTAGAAAATAGCGCATTGGAAATACATGCCGTTCCCAGTGTGCTAGTCAAGCAAATGAATGCACGTTCTTTACACGAACTGCTGGTTGACCTAACTTCTGAGGAGAACTTGGGCCATACTGAGACATGGGAAGAGCGAGCGCTGGCAAATGTTGCATGTAAGGCTGCTATTAAAGCAAACTATTTCCTGACCGTGAGCGAGATGCGTGAAATGATCGAACAACTAGAGCAGACCAGAGCACCTTATAGTTGTTGCCATGGTCGTCCAACGATGGTACACTTCAGCCCATCGGCGCTGGCACACGCTTTTGAGAGACGTTGACTCTCCCCTTGTTACAAGTGTTACAACTGTTACAAGTGTTACTTTGATAGTCTCAAGCCGCTTGGGAAGGCAATCTCCACACTCTCATAGGGATCTGTAGGGTGTGGCAATCGACAGGAGGACCCAATGATGAT
>CBJMBI010000673.1:0-2543 GCA_966427955.1 uncultured Ktedonobacterales bacterium | reverse complement strand
ATTGGACGCAACTCTTTCCAACGCAAGAAGGAAGATGCATTGAAGTTCCTTGGTACCATTATGGCAATCTACGAAGGATCGCTTCATTGATGTTCTAATCCTTTCCTTAGGCCTAACAAAACTAACTTGACCATTGCAACGAGGTCATCCCATATCTTAATGGGATGGCCTCAGCTTTTTTGTGATCTAATTAGCCTTAAGGGGCCTAGGAAATGTTGGTAGTTACCAGGGAATTCAGCCTCATATTCATCGACAAACATCTATGACATCATTATAATGGTTCTGAAGAATATTTATTTTCTGACACTCCATGATTCTCTAACGGAAAGTAGGAGAAAAGCTTTGTTACAAACACCTCAGATATGCACGCAATGTGGTACATATATTGAACCAGAAGTACGTTTCTGCGCAAATTGTGGAGCTATGGCACCTCAGCCAACAGCGTCCAACGTCGCAACAACATTCTCTCAGAGTAATCCTGCATACTCGGCATCATCACCAAGTCCGAATAATGTCTCATATCCAATACCATTGTCTAATCCTGAACAGACAACGCTTCCCAATTCACCGTATGCAGTGCCATCTGGTATCCCACAAATGGAGTACGCAAGTCCGCCTTCTGGACCTAGCAGTCCGTCTTACCCAAATTACAATAGTACTCCTGCTGCGCCAGTTCCTCCTGCTGCGCCAGTTCCTCCTCCTCCGCCGCCTCCATCCACGACACCAGATAATCCATACAGTCCCATGCCTTACTATCCACCATCCCAGCCTGTCCAAAAACGTTCCCTATTGCTCCCAATTCTCATCGCAGTCGTGGTCTCCATTGTCATTGGTGGAAGCGGAGCTGGTATCTACTTCCTAACAAAGGGGGCAAGTTCCAATCACTATAGACCAAATGGTGGCGGAAGTAATAGCAGTAGTTTTGCTAATAGTGATAGCAACAATGGTAATATGGGCAATGATTCCCCTTCACAGGCTTTGAATTTGACAGTTACTTATGCCGGAGACCAAATTACCTTTACACAGATACAGCAAGCAAGCAAGTTTTCAGATGATCAGGAAACTACTTATACCTTTACTGGACACAAAAACTGGGTGCGCCTTATATTTACTGAGAAGGCAACTGATAGTTCATACTTTTCATACACAGCATCATTCCATTTAATCCTCCCTAATGGAAATATCATCGCAGCCACAAACGCACAGCAATACAGTGGCCCACAGCAGGGAGTACAGCGTCAGAATTGGGTTGATTTTGGAACTGACAGTACAGTTGATCTCTCGCATCTTCAACTCAATTTGGGTACTAGTGATGAAGCTACGATGAAATTTCCTCTGAAGGATAATGCAGATCTTAGTGCCTACCAGCCCAAACAGACAAATCCAAATACTCAATTCCAATATGATAATGTGAACTGGACGATTAAGTCTATTACCAAAAGTCTGTATTCTGGTGGGAAACAGGCCAAAGCTGGTCAGATCTATCTCATCTTTGACTTGTTAGCCAATAATACTTCGAGTGATGATGCATTGCCTCCCATAGATTTCCTGCGTCTGAAGGCAGGACCCTCATCGGTTCAAGCACCAGATTATAGCTCAAATCTCGATAAGTTTGTTGTTATTTCAGCCAATTCAACTGCTAAAGGTACAGCTATATTCTTGATTACACCAACTCCAGATGGGAAATATACGCTGGACTGCCAGCCCAATAGCAATAATGGAATTGCGGAGAAAACAGTCGATGTCCAGATCTCCTAGTCAAGAAAGGTGCTAGTTTTGCCAACTACTTTTAATGGCTGCGGAACAAGATACTTCCCTGCTGGGAGGAGAGACCAAGACGGGTTCAGCAAACATGTCTTATTCTTCGTACTTTTCTATATGCCGGTGTTTCCTCTTCAAGGAAGGCTTTTAGGTAAAAGCGCTTCCAGCCAACATTGGGGAGGCCCAACTTTAAACACAAGCAAATCCTATGAAGATAGGGGAAAAATCAAGCTTGGTTTATCGGATATACTGTTTGTATACTTCGTGTACTGGCTTTTTTTCCCTCTGGCTTTCGTCTTGCCTGTTTTTTTGGTTGCCACCTTGCTCAACTATTTGGGCATGCCAATTAGTGGCAATGCTGTTAGTACTGCGACAATCATTACGCTGGTAATAACATTTATAGTCGGTTTAATAGGCGCAATCTTGTTATACCGATGGTGGCTGAAGGGAGACTACAAGGGTTAAAGGATTGACAACGATGAGTCACCCCAATTTGGGATGACTCATCCCTTTGTTAGGATGGCGCAAGGAGTTTCACATGTAAATGGTAATTGGCTCCGACGAATAGAGAAGCGACTTGGTATTCCTCCATTCTGCTTAGGTTAAATGATACAAATGCCTCTATTACTACTAATCCCAGTTTTCGACGCCGACTTCTTGGCCTTGGCTCTCCAACCAGCGTTCCAGATCGATAGCAGCGCGGCAGCCATCACCAGCAGCAGTGACGGCCTGACGGTAGCGATGGTCAGTAACATCACCAGCAGCAAAGACTCCAGGGATAT
>CBJMBI010000672.1:0-2544 GCA_966427955.1 uncultured Ktedonobacterales bacterium | reverse complement strand
AGGGCTCCAACATCATGCGGTCATTTTCGTCAAAGGTAAAGTTGGCATTGACAGAATGGTCGTCACGCTGGATAGTGACATAATTGCCAATCCAATGATGTGCGTCGGGATGGAGTGTTCCTGGTCCTGCCTGATATCTCGAGATTGATGGATCAGGATCAAGGTTCCCGTTACTCTGATAGGGTTGGCTAAACCAGGAAGTGACGCCTTTCCAGGGACTGGGTAGATTGGTGGCATTGATCCAGTCATTGTAAGAAACGCGTGTGTAATAGCCCCTACTAAGATATGCTCCCCAGCTTTGATTCCACGGATTGTAGACTGCCAATGCACGAATCTGGGCATTGTTGTCAGTGAGAGGATTACCTGTTGCCCAGACCCCAGCTACAATCACCGAGTGTGCTCCATGGTTGACTGCTGCAATCACTGGCTCTGAATAGCGTGCGAGTGCTTTGGCAATACCCAGCGTAGCGGCTTCTGGACCATTGTGGTAAATATGCTCGTGATAAAATGCTTCATCGGATGTTTCATAGGCGGCTGCAAAAGCCTCGGCATGGGGATCACCACCAAAATCATAGGAAGTATTGGCAAGTGTATAAGGTCGGCGATTCTTACCAGTTCCTATAGTCTTTAGAGGCCCATCCGGTGGGACCATATGGTGGTCCATATCATAGAGAATTTGCCCTTGAGTCTCATCGGCAGGATCACCAGAAGCAGGTCCTTGATCGCTCTGTGTTGGATAGTGAATCGGTAGACTAGCCTTCAAATCAGCATAATTGACGATTGTCTGTACTACTGAAATAAAGCAATAGTTACTTGTACGCTGCGGCCATGGTGCTCCCTTGGGGATAGTATTGGGCTGCTCAAAATTAACTCCGGTTGCGACTGCCATCTTTTGCAAGTCTGCCCCATAGTAAGTGACATTCTCTTCTGATGTAGCCGCGTGAGCCAACGAAGTAGTTCCAAGCAGAGAACTGGTGAATGTCAGAAAGGCCAGAAACCCCATCCACACGCGCTGTTTTTGTGCGTTCACACAAATGCTCCTTCTATCTCTGTGAATAGATAGTGGAAATCTCATCGATAAATACCAATTAGTCAACAGTTTTAATTGATCTTGCTGTTGACTATATAGTAGATGTGTATATCAAGGCAAGGAGATAGGAGATTTGGTAGAGAAAGTTCTGTGCAAGGCTCATTGTAAAATCTAACTGAAAGTCCTCAATGGGAGAGAAAAGGAATTTTTTGCTAGTACTCAAGTACACCACCATAGTACTTTTATATCGATTTATTTACCTATGTCGTATCCTATATCGAGAGGAGTGAACCTCTTTATTATAGAAAATGGAAGGAATTATTGGTGATGCAACCATTACCTGCAATTCATGTGCTGTTAAGGGCTCTTGAAGAAGAAGGTGTTACCCATATTTTTGGTGTCCCTGGTGGCCCTCTTGTTCCATTATTTGAAGCCCTTGCTGAAAGGGAGCGGATTCAACCCATTTTAACTAAGCATGAAGAAGGGGCAGCCTTTATGGCTGAGGGCTATGCTCGTGTACGAAGAGGATTGGGGGTTTGTTGCGCTACTAGTGGTCCTGGAGCAACAAATGCATTAACTGGTATTGCTAGCGCTTACAGTGATTCAATCCCAGTATTACTTTTGTCAGCCCAGATTTCGACGAATGCTTTTGGTAAAGGTGCATTGCAAGATAGCAGTAGTGGTAACTGGAATATAGATGTTGTTGAGATGTATCGATCAGCTACTAAGTTATCAATTATGCTCCAAAATGCTCAACAAATGCCACATTTGATTCGTAAGGTAATTAGAACTGCACTGACTGGACGACCTGGTGCTGTTCATCTGAATCTTCCTGCCGATATTGTCAAGCAACCTGCACCATTTGAGTCACTGCCGGTAACGAAGTATTACTCTCAAACTTCAGCTGCAGGAGACAAGCATGCTATCCAGCAAGTAGCTCAAGTATTGAGAACAGCAAACATGCCTGCCTTGCTTGTAGGCCATGGCATCAATCTTTCCGGTGCATGGTCACCATTGCTCCGTATTGCGGAAGCGCTCAATATTCCTGTTGCAACCACACTTAAAGGCAAAAGCGCCTTCCCGGAGAGGCATCCACTCTCCCTAGGAGTTTTCGGATTTGGTGGTCATCCTCTGGCAGATGAGTACTTGCTTTCTGATCAAGTAGATGTTTTGGTCATTATTGGCACCAGTCTCGGAGAGTTTCAAACGCATGGTTGGGATCCAAAATTAGCATACAACCGCACTGTTATTCAGATTGATATTGATCCACTCGAGATTGGCAAGAACTATCCAGTTGATATGAGTATTGTTGGTGATGCTAAAGCTGTCCTTGAGGCACTTGCTGAATCACTTGCTCCCCTTGTTCCAAAGACTCCAGGGTATTCTTTTAGAGCGCTAGAGCGCATGCGTGCGAAAATTGGCCGCTACTACAATGCCGAAGAGCTACAAGGTCAAGCCCAGTTACTCAAACCCCAGGCTCTTGTTGCCAAGATGAACGAGGTGTTACCTGATGA
>CBJMBI010000671.1:0-2551 GCA_966427955.1 uncultured Ktedonobacterales bacterium | reverse complement strand
GAATGTTACGACAGGGCTTCCACAAGTTCACGCAAGAAAAGTTCAGCATCCGTGACCAATCCCGCAGCCTGGAAACTTCCCCGATCTGCCAGTTTCGTCACTACGGCTGGATTGATATCTACAACCACCGTGCGTACTCTGGCGGGTAAGAGATTGCCCGTAGCAATGGCGTGTAGCATTGAAGCAACCATAATCGCCATCTCAACGCCTTGCAATTCTTCACGCATGCGCTTCTGAGCCTCGAACATATCACTAATGACTTCTGGCATTGGCCCATCATCCCGAATAGAACCAGCCAGAACCATCGGCACTTTATGCCTAATGGCCTCATAGGTGATACCCTCACGTAGTAAGCCTATCTCAACTGCCTGCGCTGCTGATCCTACCTCTCGAATAGCGTTGATGGCTCGCAGATGATTGCGATGTCCACCTTCAACCTGCTCTCCTGTCTCCAGATTGACTCCTAGCGCAGTACCAAATAAAGCTGACTCGATATCATGGGTGATAATAGCATTGCCGCCAAAGATCACCTGTACATATCCACGACGGATGAGTTCGGCCACATAGCGGCCTGCTCCTGTGTGGATCACGGCTGGACCTAGCACAAACAAGATCTTGCCACCATTTGCCCGTGTCTCTTTCATCTGCTTGGCAATATCATGGATTGTCTGGATCTTGGTCCTTTCTGAGGACACGTTGCTCTGCATAAAGGCAAAGGTTTCTTTCTCGCGATCCCGTTCAAATGGCTGAATGCGAATGCCTTCGTGCCCAATTACAACCTCATCACCGACTCGTACCTCATGCATTGGCTTGCAGCAGGCGCGACCATTAGCGCGGTCTACCACGACTGCCACATCCATCTCTATGTCTTCAACGTTAATCCACTGTCCATTCAAGCGAATCTGAGTCGGAAGATTTGTCGTTGAGTAGAACTTAGCGGGCAGCACACCATCTTTTTTTACGACTTCTGTAGCTATATCATTGCCATGGACAAGTACGGCTCCTAATTGTTGCAATTCTGAAATAATGCGTTCGAGAGTCTCTTCATTGGGAGCCTCTATCTTAAGTCTTGCATAACTAGTCTCAGTTTTGGTTGTCCCAACGCGCATTTCCTCAACATCAAAGTTTCCACCGCGATCCATGATCAAATCCCAAGCACGGGGCAGTGTCCAGGAATCGATAATATGCCCGCTGAATTCCACTACTTCATGAACTATTTCCATATGTGTCTTTCTCCTTAATATTGATCAAGAAACGATGTTACAGGCCTCATCAGGGGGTAATAAGTAATACATTACTGACGAGAAGAAATCTAGTGAAGAGGACTACTGACAATCTAAAGTAGCTCATCATAATATTGATAGTGTAGCCTTTTACTCTTGACAGTGTCAATGTGCCCTGAATTTATTCTAAGGCAAGAAGGAAGTCTTGCAGTTAGCAAAGTCTTCAGGTGTATTGATATTGACAAACGAACACAATTGTGGGTCCACAGCACGCAATTGCTCTTCCTTGAGAAAATGGGCCTCTGCAACCTGTAGGAGAGCGCGAGGATCTCGTCGTCCCGCCTGCAGTCTTGCTTCGATAACTGGGAGAATTGTGCGAGGATAGACAGCCAGCAGCACCTGGGGAAAATTATCAACAATGGGTATAACAAGCTGATTGTCTACAAATTCAGAGAGCAAAAGGGAAATCAAGGAAAATTTAAGAAAAGGGGTATCTACTGCAGTTACCAGAGCATGTGAAGATTGCATCGTACAGAGACCGCTGTACAATCCCATCAGTGGACCTGTATTGGGGATTTTATCAGTTACGATATGCACAGACGGTGGGACATGCCTTGTATAGACAACTGCCTGGTTTACATCGCGTACCACAAGTATAACCTCTTTGCAAGCTGAGAGAAGCAATGTTGCAAGCTGTCTAATAAAGGGGACCTGCTGGTTATCTGGGCAGAGCAGAAGAGCTTTATCTTGCCCCATTCGCTTGCTAGATCCTCCAGCGAGAATAATACCAGCAGCACTATACATGGCACGACCCGATTCTACACAATTTGGTAGTACCAAACTAGTGGGATGCTGTCTTTGCTTTGCGCTTACTGTTCGGCTTTGGCATATATTGTGAGCGTCTCTGATATGCGGCAAAGTTAGCACGCTCTTGAGGATACTTTTTGACTAGGTAGTGGATCCAGAGCACGGCCCAGATTGCCATTGCCAGCAGCCATAGGTAGCGCCAGATACGCCAAGCAAAAAAGTACTGGTCCAAGGCGAGACGGGACAGGTCGATAGGGATGCCAACAAAACAAATGATAGCTAACCAGTTTAAGTAGCGATCAAACATATATTTGATCAAAGGCTTGCTCTTGACAAAGCGCTTGCGCCCTTCTACCCAGTAGTAAAAACAGATGAGCAGTCCGATAACACAAAAGATCATCCATGCCCAGAAGTAATGAAATTGTTCTTCTCCCGATGACAAGCTAGAACCAGCAGTAACAGGATCAGTAAAGAGCCAAGTGAACAAGTTGAATTGCACTGAAACATGCCCCCCCTTCTTC
>CBJMBI010000670.1:0-2554 GCA_966427955.1 uncultured Ktedonobacterales bacterium | reverse complement strand
CAAGATGAGTTGCTTTGCTTTGGGTATTCTCACCATTACGGTCTCTTTGCTCCACGGACAGCACATTCCCACTGGACACTTCATACCTTTTACTTGGCCCAGCTCACCAAGAGAGGAGATCGAAGAGGTGCACCTTCTGCTTGACACAGAAAAAACCTACCCCTGAAAGACTGGGAACCCTCCCTACTACCATCCCCGCATCATCTTCCAGCCACATTGAAACCTTCAGATCATGTGCAAAGTGTACACTGAACTATGTAAAAATGTCAATACATTTTCTTGTGTACTTTTCGATCATGCCATGAGATAGTTTTGCAATCTGATGGTCTCCTTAAACGGAAACACCGTTCCTGTCGCCGTACTCTCCTGACCGAACCGCACAATGCTGACCTGAGCACCTCTGCTCTCTAGCAGATCAATAAGCAGAACAGCTGCATCGGCTCTTTCTGGCAGGATGACAGAGATCTCCTCACCATGTGCAAACTTCACCTGATCAGCGATATCACTACACTGGCTCCTGAGCGGCTTATTGAGATCAAGTTGTACTTTAACCCCAACAATCTCTATATCCGTACTGGGGATATCGAACCATGCTGCAATTTCATCTAACTGTAGTTGAGTTGGTGGATGGGAGAAATTGTAAATCTTGTTCAACATCTTGCAAGCCTCCTAAAAGTGCTACTTGATCACAAATATATTGACAATATTATATCGTCATGGTACGATCTAAACAAGCAGAACAGCCAAGATTGGCTAATGATTTGAAGAAAGTGAGATTTTTGCTATGGCAGGACAATTGCAAACTGAGGAATTATTGACAGTGTCAGAGGTTGCTGATATTTTGCGTGTTGATTCGACAACTGTGAGACGCTGGGTGAAGTATGGTACCCTTGAGGCTATAGTGTTGCCTCATGCTAATAAGCGATGTGCTTATCGCATCAAGCGTCAGACTGTAGACAAGCTGTTGAACACTAGTAGTTTGGCAGTAGCATCGTAGGTTAACCTGAGCGTTAATTGATCAGAGGCTAGTCGTTGGGCTGGCCTTTTCTTTTTGCTTGTTATGCTTGATCAGGCATAATTGTACCATAGAGTGACTTGGCCTGTTTTAGTTGATCAGGAGTAGTACCAATGGTATCACTGAGATTAGCCTTGGTTAGGTCTGCATTGTCTAGATCAACATAACTAAGGTTTGCTCCACTAAGATCAGCATTGCTAAGATTTGCTCCACTAAGATTTGCATATCTGAGATCGGTATTGCTAAGATTAACAGAGCAGAGATTTTTCCCACTGAGATTAACATATCTGAGATCGACTTCATACAATGTAATGATAGGTTTAGATCTATTCAGAAGACCTGATTCGTACAAGAATAGAAGTACACTCCTTGTTCGTTTAGGACCTAGATGGGAAAGTACTGTTACTGTTCGTGCACGAGCAATATTCTGTACTTCATATCCTGCTTTTGAAGTTCGTAACCGATGATTAAGTAATAAGTCTGTCATTCGGTCAAAATAACCCTGTAGCTCGGTTTCCTGCTGGTTATCAATAGCAATCTCAAGGTCATGATTCTGTCGTGCATTGAACCATGCAGCACCTACGGATAGCGAGACTGGAATAATGAGTAGCTGTAGCCAATCCCAAAGAGTTTTCTTTTGTGGTTTTTCCAAATCTCCGAGCTTTTTTCCAAAATCTGTTTTAACAGGAACATTCTTTGCTATTTCTTTAGGATACCCACCGTTGAAACCAACCCACTCCAAGTTGAGTTTATATGCTACGATAATGAACACAATAAACGCTATAATTGCAATGATACTAATAACTTTCCAATATGTTATCCACCATGAAAGAAACCGCGCTTTCATTCTGCTTCCCCTTTTCTACAATTTCTCCTATCCCTAAACCTTCCACGCCTATCATTGCATATTTGTTACTCTTCAAAACATAGTAATAATCTCTACGCTATATATCGAATTTCAGCATAACAAAAACCGCTATCTTGTCTCCAGCGGTCTTAGTCTCACATTCACCTCATCCCACTTCGTCCTCGTCTTCTGCAGCGCTCTTCCTCGTTCACACCCTCGCCCAAAATTATACTTTCTGCATTATTCACACCATTGATAATGCTGATACTTTTTTAATCTCTAAATATAGTATTATCCTTGCTAATTCTTTTGCATCAATATCGTCTTTCATTGTACAACTTTTGTGGCTTGATCACCTGAGCCTCACTTACCAGCATATCGAACTCCCTGCACACAAAGTCACATTGATTAAAAAGGCCCATCGCTAGGTGAGTCTAGAGGCATTAGTCACTTGGTGTCGTTTGTCGCATAAATTCGATCTGCCCACGGGTTGCGCAACGAGCCTAGCAAAGTACTGAGTACAACTCTTCGAGGAGGCAAAAAGCGGCCCCAGGGTTGCATTCTTACCAGGTGGAAGACGCCATTGTAATCCACCTGTCATTGCGGGCCGCTCTGACAC
Source organism: uncultured Ktedonobacterales bacterium (assembly GCA_966427955.1). GTDB lineage: Bacteria > Chloroflexota > Ktedonobacteria > Ktedonobacterales > Ktedonobacteraceae > DASYAN01. The sequence continues at coordinate 73 of CBJMBI010000670.1, read as the reverse complement.
CCTGTTCAGCAAGACATCCACTTGGGAGAGTATAGACGTTTCTGTGCCTTCAATACAAGCCAGCCACGAAGGG
>CBJMBI010000669.1:0-2563 GCA_966427955.1 uncultured Ktedonobacterales bacterium | reverse complement strand
GCGCAGCATAACGGATAAAATGTGATTTATCTTATTTTGATTATCAAGTGGCATAATTATCCTTTTTCACCAGATAAACCATCATACGAGATCTGAGAATGAGTACGCACTCCATTGCCTGTAATATTTGGATTAGCTGGCTTTTCCTCTGCATCCTGCCGATCCTGCGTTTGCTGATCAGGTAGAGTAGGCTTAGTTGACCCTGCCTGCCGAGCGATACGTTCGCGCTCCTCATGAATATCGATCTCCTCACCACAAAACTCAAACATAATTCTCATAGCAGTCTCATCTGATATCCAACCTTGATTTTTAGCCGTTTGCAAAGCTGGCAGCAGCCAATTCATCCCCTGGGCCAACACATTATGCTCGCCGCTATCGATCTCTGGGAAAGTAATGGTATAACTCGTATCAACCCTTGGCCCCAGCTTACCAGCCTTAGTCGCCTCCTCAATTACACGATCAAGAATGCGCTGGAGCATGTATTTAATAATCCTCTGCCGTCTCTTAAACTTGAGCAATGTGGGTAAACTCATCTCAGTAGCGGTCGCCCGATTCCCATTATTACCATCTGCAAGATAATGCTCCGGCAGAGTAGCACCGACAGCGACCATAAGCTTAATTTGTCTCCCATCTTCTGAAGCATCATCTGCATTTATATTGGGCTCAACGGCAGTCCACTTTTCGGCCTCGTTATGAATGATGACACTCCCTGGTTCAGGAGGATAGGCATACTCCATTTTCTTGCGATCGATCGTCTTCTTATCAGCCCCAGTCAAAGAAACATCCCAGAGAAACGCCGCCTTAAACTTGTTGATGCGCACTCGATCTGTCAACCAATCCTTATAACGACGTAACCAAGGCAGCAAAGTAGCCAGATCAGACTTGCCGCGCTTCGCATTTGAAACCTTATTGATTGCAACATGCAAAACCTCTTTACCCGCAGCAAACCATTGTCCCTGGGTATCCATCGGTTTCGTTGGATCAAAGTTTGGCGGATCGCCCGAGGTCGCACTCATCGTCTGACTAATGGGACGGCGATGGTAACGCAAGGGCTTCTCAATATCCTGTGGATCAGTCTCAATCTGGTCAATCAAAGAGGGATCAATCTGGCGAATGACCACTGAACCATCATACTGGTTGACAAAGAAGTGAATAAACAGTTCACCATAAAGCGCAAGCTCAGTACACAGACTATACACGCGCTCTTCCATATGGTTCTCAGGATGATACCAGAAGGCATCAATTACCTGCTGAACGCGCCTGTTATTGGCAGAAACAGTGATCCCTTCGCCTAATACGAACGAAGTTGTGAGTTCAATGATAGCAAAAGCTAGGGGATTGGCGTTGTACGCCTCATAACAAGCATTATGAATTTCTAAGTATGTTGATGGTATTACATCTTTTTGATAGACATTGTCACTCAGTTTCCTCCACAGATAATCCTCTTCCGTACCATTTACATATCTTGACCAGTATTGATCTTCCTGTGTCGGTGATGATGCAAAGTACGTCGGATTGATCTGCTCAGTAACACGCTGTTCTGACTCTAACTGCTGTGTAGATTGAGGAATATGTGGTCTTGCTTGCCCCAAGCGATTGAAAGAGAGAAAACGCTGCAACCACCCCATACCAGATTTCCTTGTATACCACTACCAACAAAACTTCTCACTATTTTTATCAGATAATTACATTCCTAAAATATATTATAATATAAAGCATAAAATGTGTCAATGAAAAACAGACTCGATTTTCAAAAAACAGGGGTAGGGTTCATCTTTTTTACAGAGAGGTTGGCCCACGGGAAACGGACGAGCTAAAGCTGGTCCCTACACCTTCAGGCGCTAAAGCGCTTCTTGCTCGATTTCCAAGGTAGGACCAGAGAGCTTTAGCCCGAGTTAAGGTATGGAGGAACGATAGTGGGCAAGACCCGCTTCAGCGCATCCATGGGAGCGGGGTAGGGCTGGGTGTGTGCAAACCATTTTAGCCAGATGAATTTGTCAAAGAGCATACGCAAAAATGAACCTCACCTGGGCCGCATTCTGTAACACTTTTCCTCTAGCAGCGATACACTAAGTGAGATTATCAAGAAGTTGAAAGCTCCTTATCTCTAAGAAAACTGGACCGGCTCATGTGAAGCAAGTCCAGTTTTTTTTGTGCTCAGTGTTTTGAGCATGTGGCAAACATAGACAAGAACTTTTGCTTTCTGTTATAAATTTGTTTTGTCCCTATAGCCCCCTAGAAAAGCTCCTTCCTATTGTTTATAGTTGTAAGAGTGTGCTAATCTCTTCCAACAACACTGTAGTGGGATTTACTACTTCTTAACATTGGAAGAGACCTAGATTGCTCACTTGGTAACTGATGTCAAATCATACGATTATTAGAATAGGCCGTCATAGGCTAACTGAGTCAAAAAACGACCTATCCAATATTGCAAGCACTCTTCCAGCGGTTTTGAGAAAGAACAAAGTGGTATCAATGTCATTTCCCCTGCTGGAGAGTAAGAGAAAAGGAGCTTTCAACCATGAACACTATCAGAAAACTGGGAATCAAGAAAATTGTTTTC
>CBJMBI010000668.1:0-2571 GCA_966427955.1 uncultured Ktedonobacterales bacterium | reverse complement strand
GACCTCGAAATCGCCTACGGCGGCGGGCAGTCCGACTCCAATTCTGGTACGTGCCTCTCCGTGGCAGGCAACTGTAACTCCGTCTGGGGCAACTGCTTCTCGATGTACGCGAACTTTGCTTGCAACATAAACATAACCATAAATCCTAGTTATAATCAGCAAAAAAGAAGCTGTAACATCTCACCCTCTCTCTGCCAGAAAGAGGGGTTGTAAGCAGGAGAGGTTCGTCTTGCCCAACCCACTGGGTGAGATAAAACCTCTCCAACGAGAAAATAAGGATGGTTAGAGTGCGTAGAGCCTCTCTGACTCTCTCTTCTCCACTCCCCAACAACGTCCATCAGCACTTACTGTTGTTTATCGGCACCCTTTGGAGAAAGTTTAACGAAGAATGAAAGAGATAGTCTTAACAGAGCAGAGTAAAAGTACCCACAAGCTCTGGCAAAACGCGTCCTGGTATCGAGCACTTACGCTTAGTGAGCGCGTTGCCATGGAACAAAATAATACATATGATACGGCTTCTCACAGCGAAATAGCGCGGCAACGATTACGGCTCTGGAAAGAGCAGCCACCTTTCAATAAAGATACCTACTTTGCACAACGTCTGGCAATGGATGGATTGACAGAGGATGACCTGCTCTCTCTGCTCTCCGAACCAGCGGAACATCTCCAGGCGCGTTGCTCTACACCTCCCGCGTGGTTGCTAGAGCTTGCCACCGCTTTTGATGAGCAAGATACTGACGACGACTTTGCTCTACCACTGCAGCACATAACGGATGACACTATGCGGACCTTTGTGCTGGTGCTCAAGCCACTTTTACGCAGGGGTTGTATGCGTCTACAAACTGGAATACATGAATTATCACAAAAATATGCCCATATACCTTTTGATCCAGAAACAATTCTTCCATTACTTTTTAAACGCATATGCTTCCTTACTGTGCCAAGAATTTCTAAAACTATTATACTTGAACTGCACGTAGCACGTGCACAGGAGCGCTTGCAGGGCGAGACACCGCAGGAGCGCTTCCAGAACTTTTTCGATTTCCTTACGCAAGGCAATGGCATACTGTCTATTTTCGAGGAATATCCCGTGCTGGCTCGCTGGCTGGTGGAGACGATTGAGCGTTGGGTCACATGTAATCTGGAATTTTTAGAGCGTCTGTGTGCTGATTGGGAACAGATACGCGAGGTATTTACGCCAGATCAAGATCCGGGTATGCTGACAGATATCAAAGAAGGGCTCGGCGATGTGCATCGTAACGGGCGCAGCGTTATTCTAGCAGACTGGAGTTCGGGGTTTCGCTTGGTCTACAAGCCGCGCTCTCTGGCAACCGACACCCATTTCCAGGAGGTTCTGACCTGGTTGAATAGCCGGGGCTATCAACCTGCATTCCGCACTCTCAAGTTGATCAATAAAGAGACATATGGTTGGGTTGAGTTTGTGCATGCTCACGGCTGTACTTCAGCAGCAGAAATCGAACGCTTCTACCTGCGTCAAGGCGGCTATCTGGCCTTGCTACATGCACTGGAGGCATCTGATTTCCATGCAGAGAACTTGATTGCTTCAGGGGAGTATCCTATTCCGATCGACCTGGAAACACTCTTCCATCCGCGCGTTGGAGGCTACGATGAATTCTTGCACAAAGTTCCAGGTAATGCCATGATGTTTAGTTCTGTGTCACGCACTGGTTTGCTACCACGGCATGTCTGGTCAACAGATGATAGTAAAGGAGTTGATCACAGCGGACTGGGCGGTCTGAGTCGGCAGAGTACGCCAGATCAGATCTCAGTGTGGACAGAAATAGGCACGGACCAGATGCATCTAACGAAAGGGCAGGGCGAGATCATCCATGCACACCATCGCCCCCTGTTAAATGGTGAGGATGTCGACACGTTAGATTACTGCGAGACTGTTATTACAGGCTTCACCTCCCTCTATCGTCTGCTTATGCAGCATCGTGATGAATTCATAACGGAGATTCTGCCACGTTTTGCCCATGATGAAATTCGCTGTTTGCTCCGCCCAACACGTCACTATGGACTCCTACAGACAAATAGCTTCCATCCCAATGTGTTGCGTGATGCGCTTGACCGTGAGCGCCTCTTTGATCGTCTGTGGATAAATGTCCAGCACCAGTATCACCTGCCACGTCTCATCCCGGCAGAAAGATTCGATTTGCTCAATAACGATGTTCCACTCTTTTTCTCCTATCCTAACTCACGCGACCTTTTTACCTCGCAAGGTGATGTGATCACGGAGCTATTTGGGAAGCCTGGCCTGGAGACGGCTAAGGAGAATATGCAGAAATTCGATGAAAGCGAGCTGGAGAAGCAAATCTGGGTCATACGAGCTTCTTTTACCAGCCTCGCGCTCGGCAAAGATGACCTAAAAAGATTTCTGCACCTGCAACCAGCGCAACATGAGGCCACTCCTGCGCAACTGATAACAGCAGCTCGCGCTGTGGGGGATCGTTTGGTGCAACTCGCAATTTACAGCGGCGATGCGGCTGGCTGGTTGGGTGTTATGCCAATGGGAGAACGTGAATGGAGCGTTGCACCAGCCGATTCCGG
>CBJMBI010000667.1:0-2593 GCA_966427955.1 uncultured Ktedonobacterales bacterium | reverse complement strand
AAATTCCGCGTCATCTGCCTATGGGAACTCGATCCAGAACCCATTGTGGCTCGTCATCTGATACCCTTTTATATCTTGTTACCTGGGATGAAGAACCCCAGCCTGGATCTGTTGAGACAGGCCCTCAAAGAGATGACCCAACACTATAGTCGGCCACAACTTGGCTATCGGTTGATGTGGTTCGCTCACATTTTGCGCAGAACCGATACCATGTCTGAACAAGACAAACGAACTCTCGAGGAGGAATTTGACATGCTGTACAACTATGATGAGATAATCCGAGATGATCCCACAATCCAGAGGCTGCTTGCTCAGAGTATGGCTGAGGGCGAAGCCAAGGGCGAAGCTCGGGCTGAGAAGAGGGCGCTCAAAGAGATGATCTTCAGCATTCTGAGCATCCGTTTTTCGCCTGCCCTGGCAGCTCAAGCCCGATCAACAGTCATGTCCATTGAGGACGAGGAAGATCTCAAGCGACTTCATCGACAACTGCTTAAGGCAGCCGATGAGCAATCTGCTCGCTTAGTACTTGATTTACCAGATGAGCAATCTGATCACTCATCGTCTGGTTTGCTTAATGAGTAGTGTGTGCTCACGAAAAGGGTAAACATGTTTGGTTAAAGGAAAAAGTGTATGGCAAATACAATTTGGGTCCTGGTTGAACTAGAAGAAGGCAAGCCCGTCCGCTCATCATTAGAAGTCTTGGGTAAAGCAGCAAAACTTGGGCGAGCAGAAGCTATTGTTCTTGGCTCTGCGGCCGCTGAAGTTGCTCCTACTCTTGGCCAGTATGGTGCAGAGCGTGTCTATGTCCATACGAATGCCGTTTATGATCAGTACTTGACGCTGCCTGCTCTCGATACACTGAGCCATTTAATTCAACGTCACCAACCCTCTTTACTCCTACTTGCATCCACTTATGATCTACGTGATATTGCAGCTCGTTTGAGTGTTCGCAATAATATGGGTCTGATTACTGATGCAACCGATTTAGCCTTCGATGCAGATGGACTCAAGGTCACCATTCCGTGGGGGGGCGAAAATATTGTAACTGCCACTTTTCCCAACCAGAGTCCTGGTATTGTACTTGCCCGTCCAAAAGCTTTTCCTCTGGAGCGCTATGAGGGGCGTACAGCTAAAATTGAACAGCTTGACGTTTCGGTCAGTGCTACCGCGCAAACAATTAGGGTGCTAGAGACTGTAGAAGCGCAAAGTGAAGGACCTGCACTGGAAGACGCCAATGTAGTTGTCAGTGGAGGACGTGGATTAGGCAAAGCTGAGAAATTCGCTCTGGTGGAAGAACTTGCCCGTGTCTTGGATGGAGCACCTGGTGCTACACGTGCCATCGTTGATGCTGGGTGGCTGCCCTATAGCTACCAGATTGGTCAGACGGGTAAAACAGTGAAACCAACTCTCTATATTGCCTGTGGTATTAGTGGTGCGATCCAGCATCTGGCGGGAATGAAGGGCTCTAAATATATCGTTGCCATTAATAAAGATGAGCATGCGCCAATTTTCTCCGTGGCCGATTTGGGAGTTGTGGGCGATGTGGTTACTATCTTGCCAAAACTGACGGAAGAAATAAAGAAACGTAAAGCTTGATTGTTAGGTGATTGGATGTGTTGGGGAACCAATGAGGTCCCACCAACGGACGTGATAATGATGTTTGACAAATTAATCCGGCGATATCTGGAGGGGGACACAACGGACGCGATAAATCGGGTCCCTACTCTTTTGGGCGCTAAAGCGCTTCTTGCTCGAGGATCCTATGGAGGACCGAGGGGCTTTAGCCCGAGTCAAGGTACGGACCAGCTTCAGCTCGTCCGTAGAGGTGGTCTGCTTAATTTTTCAACTATCATAATCGGGTCCCTACATTTTGGGCAATAAATTGCTTTAAAAGAAACTATTGTTGATAATTGTCACGAAGGCGAGGCTTTTATGCACATTGTGGCTCCTCCAACAGTTTCGCCAACCGGGGGATGGGTTGGTACTCTGCTCTTTGTCATACTTTTTGTGGCGGCACTTGTGCTCTTCGGTATCCGTATGGGCAAACTTGTGACGCTCCTGCTCAAGGCGCGACCTGAGGACCGCACCGATCATATGGGCAACCGCGTTAGGGAATTTTTCCAGGTCGTTCTAGGGCAGAGCACTGTATTACGTGATCCCATTCCCGGCCTTGCACACTTTTTCACCTTCTGGGGCTTTATCATCATTCAGTTCGGTCTGTTGAATCTGATCCTCGGAGCTTTTAATGGTTCATTGCCACTACTTGGTGATAATCGCATTTTTGCGATTGTGCTGGACGTTTTCGTGGTGCTTGTCCTCGTCTCGTTGATCATCTTTGCTATTCGTCGTGGCATTATACGTCCAAAACAACTTAGCAGTTCGCTGCATGGTCCCTGGGATGGTTTTATTATTCTTGGCTTGATCTTTCTGGTCATTCTCACACTTGCTCTAGTCGAAGGTTTCGAGTATGCAGCAACCAATGGGGCTGCTTGGACACCCATTGGTGCATTATTTGGCCCATGGTTCAGTCAGGCTGGCGCAGCGTTCAGCATTGATGCATATCGCTTCTTCTGGTGGTTGCATATCCTTGTTG
>CBJMBI010000666.1:0-2600 GCA_966427955.1 uncultured Ktedonobacterales bacterium | reverse complement strand
CAGAACTGTCCCTCTTTTCGACTCGCAATACTCAGACACATTGGGTACACTTGAGATTGTTTCCTTGTTTGGCTTTGTTTTGCGAGAAATGTTTTTATATACTTTTTGTGAAAGGATAGTTATTATGCGTGATATACCAAATTTGGGGAAAAGATCAAGAGGAAATAGTGAAAGTATAGACTCATCAGAGAGTTCTAAACGCAGACAAGGAGATGATACTGGAGCAACAAGCTCTAAACTAGAAGAAATGAGAAAACATCATCACAGATTTTCAAACACAGTACAAGAAGCATATAGTCAAGCGGAACTGGATCTGGAATTACGGTTAGGACCCTCAACGAAACCGCATCTTGAACTACGGCTAGGACCTCCTCAGATAGACTCGCATGAAGCAAGCTCTAGCCATCAGCCACTTGGATGGTAAGAAGAACAAAGCGCCTTTCGCCGATGGGAACCAAAGGCTTCCCGTGCTACTCAACCTCATCAAGAAATAAGATCCTTCCCGCAACAAGAAGTGATCGATGAGCAAATGCCTATCAATACTTTATCAGATTCAGACAACGAGTCAAACCATGAAAAAACATATCATCAAGCAGGTTCGAGTCATCTTGTGATGCATGATGCTATCATATCGCTCGATCAAATTCCATGGCATCAAACAATTCAATTAAAACGAGATAAAGCATATGATCAAGCAGGGCCAAGTCGTCCCCGAGATGCTCGACCACCCCGTGCAACCAAAATAGAACAGCTTGTTGCTCAGCTCAGTGAAAGCTATGGTAAAAATGAGAACTGGAATAATATATCGAGGAATAGAGGCGATATCAGATACGATATTGCTAATGAGAAAATGAATAAGGAAGACTATGCTTATGCTCTCGAAATACTTAACAGTACTGTTAAAGATTCAAGAAAGAAGAGAGATAGTATACGCCATTCATTAAAAAATATTTATACAGATAAAAAGCGGTGAAACACCACCTCACCGCTTTGCTCTCTCTTCAAGAGACTTCTCGCACTTAATGATCTGCCTTTGAATATACGTCGCGTACTGTGGATCGCTGGTTTCAGCAAGGCGTTGCTGCCACTGTCGAAGCTGTCGCTCTTTGTCGCAATACCTGCGCTCTGCCTCAATGGCTAATCGACGCTTGTGGTATTCCTCGACGAGATCTGTGTAGCCTCGTTCTTTCATACGGTCCAGCAATCAGGCATAGCGCTTCTCTTTGTGGGGTGCAGCTTCTTGGATGAGACGCTGCGTCTGGTCGTTGCCGAGCCTTGCTATGATCTGCTCTTGGAGCCAGACATTGAGACCGCTGTTGTTGGGCTGCATGCGGTTGTCTGGCAGGTGCTTTTCGTGATTGTAGTTGCCGTGTGGTTTCATGTTGCCCTTTCTAGCGGAGAGTAATCTTACTATCTTAAATACATTTCATACTGCTTGGTATTGCATCAGCCTTTTTCTTTAAATCGCTCGCTTTGCTATCATAGGTACCAGCACTTGTCTTTGCAGACTGCCACGTGTTTGAGGCTGTATTCTCAGCATTCTGTGCATTGGCAAGGGCAGCATCTATATCCTTCTGTGTGTATGCTAGTACTGGCATCCCCGATGTGTTGGCTTTTGCTGCATTCTGGAGAGTTGTCCAGTCGCTCTTGACGGTTTGAAGGTCATTTTGCACTGCTAACAATTCGGAGTCATAGGTATTCTTATCATAAGAGAGAGAGTTATCATCGTAGGTAATGTTATTATAGTCATAACCAACAGTATAATCATCATACTGTACTGTATTATGATTATAATTATTCTCCCCACACCCATTAGCAGCATCATTTTGCTCCTTTTTGTAATCATTCTGCATCTGCTGCCAGTCTTTCGCATACGAGCTAAGAGTGTTTGATGTTGAGAACGATGCTAATATATTGCTATCACTTTTCAATTCACTGAGAGCATTCTTTAGATAATAATTTGCATCATTCACGGCGTCTTTTTCATTTTGTATCGCTGTAGCTGTAGCTTGCGTTGCTTCTGTTGTAGTCTGATCATCATAATACTGTTGATCTTGTTGACTCACTTTCTTTTGCAGTGCATCCACTGCTTGGTTATATTGCTGGATAGATGCAGCATTGAAGGTCTCATTGACAATGTGCCCATCGCTTTGCGGCATATCGAGGACAAGAGTATTTCCACTGATCACCCCTGAAACTGATGCTGCAGTCCAGAAAAGAGGGAAGGTGATGGTAATTGCTGATCTATTTTGAATACCAGTAAAAGTATAGTTATATGACTTCGTCTGAGGCAGCATACTATCTGTTTCTCCAACAGTTTCCATGTGTCCAGTGAGTTTATTTTGTCTCTCAGTGTATTGGATAAAGGCAACACTGTTTGAATTGGTTCTCAGGTAACCATCTGGAGGACCAGGATTGAAAACAGATGCAGGGCTAGAGCCTGAACAGGCTGCGCAAACAGAGAGATTGTAAAGACAAAAAAACGCAATGAATACCTTAGTTTTGCTGATTTGAAACATGATGAATCCTTTCTGTCAAGAGAGAGATAAATGCCTTTGTCTTCTCATTGAACTTAGCTCGTTATGATAGAGTTACTCAGT
>CBJMBI010000665.1:0-2606 GCA_966427955.1 uncultured Ktedonobacterales bacterium | reverse complement strand
CTCGTACTCATCCTTTTCTTTACATCCGTTATCAAGATACCAGGAGTTGATGGGCCTACCATCTTCTCAATGCTTCTTGAGATCGGCTTTGCAATTCTTTATATTCTCATACAGTTTATTGCACTCTTCTGGTTCTTAGGACGTCCACGTCTCTACTGGGTCATGCCAGGAGAAACTGGAGTTACCTTCGATGACTATAAAGGCAATCCAGAAGTGCTCGAAACAGCCCGTCGCATGGTTGCCTTGTTGCGTGGTGTCAAAGAATTCCAGGAGATGGGAGGTAAACCAGTCCGAGGTCTACTGCTCTCTGGCCCTCCAGGAACAGGTAAAAGCTATCTTGCACAGTGTATGAGTACTGAGGCAGGAGTGCCATTTGCCTATGCAAGCGCCGCCAGTTTCCGCGCCATGTTTGTTGGTATGGATGTGCTTATGATTAGCAGGCTCTATCGCAAAGCTCGCAAATTGGCACGCGAGTATGGAGGCTGCGTTGTCTTCATGGATGAAATTGATGCTATCGGCATGTCACGTACAGGTGGTAGTGGAGGCACCATGGGAATGGGAAGTGGTGGAATCTTCGGCATGGGCGGATCAGGCGGTCTTAACCAGCTTCTCATGGAAATGGATCCACCTAATATTGAAACAGGCTGGTTCAAGAAAGTTCTCCGCACAATCGGTCTCTATCAAAGTCGAGCCCAGAGTGAGCCCGTTCTAACAGTTGGCGCAACCAACGTTCCAGATTCTCTTGATTCAGCATTGCTACGCCCTGGCCGCTTCGACCGCCAGATCCATGTCGCTCCACCAACAGATAAATATCGCCCAGAGGTGATAGAATTCTATCTGAATAAGGTAAAGCACGAACCAAATATACCAATTGAAGCTTTATCAGCCCGCATGGTTAACTATACACCAGTTGCCATCAAGCATGTAGTCAATGAGGCAACCATTATCGCACACTTTGATGGACGCGATACGATCACTTACAAAGATCTCGTTGAGGCACAGGACGTACATGAATACGGTCTGCGACAGGTAAGCGAACTGACACCCATCGAACGCCGTCGTTTGGCTTACCATGAAGCAGGACATACGGTTGCATCCTACTACTTGTATGAACGCTTATACCCAGCATTTGTTACATTACACAAACGTGGAGATATGGCAGGTGATGCGTTTGCAGCACCTCGACCAAAAGAGACCATCATTACCAAGAATAGAGAAGATATCCTGGCTTATATCCAGGTGTGCCTAGCATCACGTGCAGCAGAAGAACTTTTCCTCAATACACGCTTGAATGGTGTTTACGGAGACTTCATGCAAGCGACAGCAGCAGCCGAAGAATATATAGGCCTATGTGGTATGGATGACACCATTGCATCTTCTGCTAGACTCACACTGCCAAATCTGGTAGAACGTGTAGAAGCATTGCTCCAATCACAACTGAGAGCTGTCAAGCAACTCTTGATGGAACATCAAGAAGCTGTTATAGCAGTTGCTGAGGCTTTGATTGAACGTGATGAGCTGATTGCAGAGGAGATCAAGGAGTTAATCGATACAGCTGATGCACGCAAGGCAGTCCAAACTGTCCTGAGCGAATTTACTCCCCTGCTGGAAGCAGAGAGCATTGCCAACGGATACAGCGGGTCTAGAGCAATTAACGGTCATACCAATGGAACGCGCACTCTACCCAGTCCACGCAATAATGCTCCACTGAATACGGAGCAACCACCCACTCCAGAATTTGGCCAGATAAACTTCTTTAGGGATAAAGATACCCAATCGCAATAAGTTGATAGCTCACTTGCCAGCAAAAACCAACAGCGGTATCCTCGAAAGGATACTGCTGTTGGTTTTTGCGAAGAATCTATTAGACGATGGAACGATAATGCAACTACTCCACCAATTCAATCGTGCTAGCATTACCTAGTAGCGAAACTAGATACACCTGTCTGATCCATTAGATGGATATCAAGATGCAAATTTGGGAGGTGGAACGATGTCAGTTCTAGCATTCGTTCTTGGCGCAACATTTCGACCCGATGGACTAGTCATCTGGCTGATTATTGGTTTGATTGCTGGTTTCATCGCTAGCAAGATTATGCGAGGTAGTGGCTATGGAGTTGTCGGCGACATCATCATTGGCCTTATTGGGGCTTTCATCGGCGGCTTGCTTACTAACCTTCTCATTCCTAATGCTAGCCTCGGGTTCATTGGCAGCATCATTGTATCAATTATTGGTGCCTGTATCCTGATTGCGATTTTACATGCTATGAGCGGTGGTAGAGGTGGGAGAAGAATATAGTAGTTGAAGATGTGCATTACCATGAGAACATTTGGTTCTCGTGGTAATGCACATTTCTTTTTATCAGTGCCACTCATAGTATTGCTTGATCACCTCATCGCGCCCATTGAGCACTTCTAGACCTTCTAACAGTTCGATCAGCTCGTCACAGGAGGGACCAGAGGCATATCCACTCACGTACGACTTCTCTGACACAAGGCGATACTCGGACAGCTTCAGGGGAGTTGCATAATATCGCATCTTCCCATGAAAGAGTGTCCCTGCAATCGAAAGGCTCCCTTCCCAGAGAAAGGGGTTTCTCACTGGT
>CBJMBI010000664.1:0-2607 GCA_966427955.1 uncultured Ktedonobacterales bacterium | reverse complement strand
GATAGTAGTGAGTAGTTCCGGAGAAATAGTGGTCGGTCTCGGGAGCTGAGCCATCGCCAAAATCCCAGGTATAGCTCTCAATCGTCGTGCCCGGATCAACCTGAGAGCCAGAAGCATCAAATGAGACTTCAGGTCCAAAAAAGCTGTTGGATGTATGTGCAGTGAAAGTGGCAATTGGTGGTACGGGTAGAACTTGTATAGTCTGTGTATTGCTGCTCCTTTGTCCCATTGCATCACTTACTTGTACTGTGATAGTATAAGAACCAATAGAAGTAAACATATAGTTAATGTTCTTACCTGTAAAAACTGTATTATTTTGATTAAGGCTCCCATTGAAGAAAGAGAAGGCATTGTTTTCCTGTTTTGTGGCAAAAGTCCATGTGTAGGTCAGATCACGCCCACTAGCTGTTGCTGAGAAGTTGACGTTCTGCCGGGTGCGAATAGTGGGTGGTAGGGAATTGATGCGGACTTGAGGCTGTGGATAGCCCAATGTAATGCCTTCCTGGCATGCCCATTGTAGCCAGGAGAAACTAGCTCCTACTAGGACAATAATAGTTATAAACAGCAAGGTCAGTCTCAACCAGCTCCTATTTGTATGTTGTACTGCGTATGCTGGATTATCTCTTGTTAATGTTTGCATGGCCTAGCTACCTCCTGAGGTTTATCTCCAACTCTAAGAAATCGTGAACTTTTATGAATTGCTCTAATCACCAGAAGCTGGAGTTAAATTCCTAAGTTGCTCTGCATTTGTGGCGCAAGCTGCGGATCATTGAAGAATGTGGAAATCAGGACAGCTACCAAGAGTAATCCTGGTATCCCAATGAGCAGTGTATTCATAATATCGTGAACTCTGTGGTTGAGATCATATGTCACGACCGCACTAAAGATCATCAGCAGTATTCCTACTATGATGGACAGGGCCAGCAATACCACAGTAGCTAGCAGTGCACTATAGAGCAGGTTGAGTGTTCGGCCTCTCGGCGGAAAAACGGGACGACGTGTGCTCAGAAAATCAATGAACTTGAAGGATGGTTCCAACATAAGAAGTACATTTCTTCCCAGGCTGGCTATGGCAAAGTCAATTTTCCGATTAGCTGTATTTGCTTGATATACACCTCCTAACATTCCCAAGAGTGCGCCGCTCAAGAGTGACCAAGCCACAACATCGATTATGCCAATGCCTACAGAAATGGCTAACCGGGTGTCAGGAATATTTCCCAGAAGTATAACAGTTCCTGTAATGTTCACTGAAAAGTTGGTAATGCTCAATGCCGCAAGAAGCGCCATGACAGTGGCAAAGGGGACGGCGATGAGTGCACCTTGAATGGCTGCGGCACCGATACTCTGTGGGCGTCCAAAATACGCACTGATACGTCCGCCTGCCCACAGGCTAAGAAGCGGTACAAGGAGAAGCAAATATGTCCAGGATGGAAAGCGTGTGGTACCTCCAAACAGGCTACATGAAGTCTGGCCTTCTTGTAAGTGGGTTAACTGAACGAGTTGCTTGGTTATCATATCTATACCTGAAGAGTGGACTGCCAAGGAAATTGGTGTACCGAAGCTGAAGGACAAGATTTGAACAGCCATGAATGGACTAGCAGTCACATCTCCAGTCACGTTTGTATTGCTTGGTAGACAGGAAGATCCTTGAGAGAACTGAGCATTGGTGACCGTTACTATGTATGAGAGCAGCAGCGTAAGCGAGAAGCCCAGTAGGGTCGCGAACAGTCCACCTGCAATAATGGCGGTCAGCCGAGGATGCCTATTATTGTAGAGGTAGTTGTGGAGGTAGTTTCGCCAGTGTCTACCTGCCAGTTTAAGCGACGCACCCAGTAAGCCGAATATCGTGCCCCAGAACAAGCTCAATAGCACTAGCGAACTGGTATCCATATTAAGTGTAAAGTTATATGAACCTTGAGAGAGACCTGAATTCCTGCTATTCATTATGGAAGAGAAAAACGAGGCAGGAAGATCTCCGTTGACCTGAGTCACCAACACCAGTAAGAGTAGCATATAAGGAATAGAGATTGCGGCTCCCCTTCCAAGGCTGGCAAACGGACGATTATTCATATCTGTGCATGCGGCAAGATAACCACCAAACGTCAGGAACAGAGCCGGTATGAAAAGTGTAATGCGTAAGGGAGAAGAGATATCTATATTAAATATTATATTGGCAGCATTAGAAGAATATACTCCATTGATATGGCGAGCTACACCATGAGCTGCTATCAATGCTTGTAATCCATCATGGGTAGGATTGCCTGTCGGTATGACATTGTTGGGAGAGGATGCTAGCGCAGTTGGAGATGTGATTGCTGGAATCTGCGCATCTAGTGCAGTGATTAGGATAAGAAAAGTAATTGCAGCTAGGAGTGCAGCACTCACTCCACCAATGGCGATACCTAACCAGGGATTTCTTGCCAGCGAGGGTTGAAAGAGTTGTATCAGGAGACGTTGAATCCCATTAAGATTAGAAAGAGGCTCATTTGGGATGCTCTGAGAATGAGGAGTCAGTGATGGTTGTCCTGGTTCAAATGGAGGAGCCCATGGTGGTGCTTGCTGGAACTGAGGAAGAGGTGTTTGTGGTGGTTGTCCTGGTTCAAATGG
>CBJMBI010000663.1:0-2625 GCA_966427955.1 uncultured Ktedonobacterales bacterium | reverse complement strand
CCTTTAGTGGCTAATATCTATGGCTCATTTTGTGCTTGTTTTCTGTTGACAATCGTTCCTCACTTGCAACAACTTCAACGCACTAGTAGATGGGTTCTCTCAACCTCACCCACAGAGGTCTGGCAGCACGTCTTCACTAGGCAAGCACACTGGCTGGACCGCGCCGTGTGGAAACCCTATTTTATCTTTCTATTTATTGTGTTTGGTATTGCAATGATAGGTGGAAGTTTGTATCTGATCATCATGCTGCATTATACTTCTTATATAATATCTTTTTATCTATGTGTATTTCTACTTTTTTTACTTGTTAGTGCTATCTCCAACCAGCGTATACGCCAACCTTTAGCGCATAATATTCTAGCAGTTACTATCTTGCTTGTTGGAGTCATCACGATAACGCTCTTTGCTCAACCCGATGTGCAATCTATCTTGCAAGCCACTACGTTTAAGCAGTTGCTCAGTCTATGTATTGTTGTCTTGGTAACGGTATCGCAGCTACGGCCTAAAAACCGCTTCGGCTGGATAGATCATGTCTGTCTGGCAACTGTCTCTGCAACCTATGCACTCTTATTGAATGATGTGGGAACACAGACCTTTCAACAATTGCTATCCTTCTCTAAGCACTCACTATCTATCTCTCTAGATAATATAGCTGCACCTGCAAATAATATTTTTATTTTCTTTTTACTTTCTGTTTCAATTGTTGAGCTTTTTAGATCTAAATGTGCTTTTAAAGATCTTGATATCATTCTACTTTTCATTGTAGCACTCATAGCTATGCCCATACAATTTTTCTATGGTTTACATGAGATTACTTTCCTTTTTTCTTCTGTAGGCTATGCTAGCAACCTAATTAAAACTCCTCTTGATCTTGCAACTTTCAATACATTGTTGGCAGGTATCCCTGTTACTGCTTCACTACTCTGGATATTTCTTGCACCAGCCTCCCCATATTTGGGTCGACTATTATTACTGCCACTAGCACTGGCTTGTGCGGCATTGCAAAGTTTCCTAGGACCAACTGCACCACTTCCACTGCTAACCCCTCCTCTCTATCCACTTGCCGGTTCATTGTGGGGTATCATGCATCTCAATCAACTTGCCACTTACGGCTTGATCTTGATCATTGCTGGTCTCTTCTGCCGTTGGCAACATCCCTTTAGATGGTTCGAGCTGTTTTCTCTTTTCTATGTCGCTATAGTTTGTGCTCTCTTGCAAAATGCAGCCTGGAATTTAGATAATGCCTTTATCTATCTGCCTATTCATTCACAGAACCCACAACTGCAGATTTATCTTTTGGCCATCAACAAACTATTCACTCAGGCGCTCATGCTGCTGATACTGACTACACTGACAATTACTATTAGTAGTCTGTTTGTACGCTTGGGGTATTATTTTACTTGGTCTACTCAGCAGATAAGTAGAGTCCGGAAACGTTTTTCTTGGGTGGATCAACTTGGTTTACGTCTAAACCATATGCTCTTGTTTTTTACGACTATTACAAATATTCCTCTTCTATGGCTATTTGGCAACAATATCCCACTACTCGATGCTATACTGTTCAATCATCAAAAAGATAATCTGACACTTAACCAATTGATGATCCTTATTCTAGTAATAGGTTCCCTCGTTGCTCTGGTACGGCTCTCACGCCCCCTCACTGGGACAGATCGCTGGATCATTTTGATCAATGCCCTCGTTTGTGCTATGCTGTTGTTGAGTAGCTACTCCCAACAAATGACTGGACAGCCACAGCCACAGCCACAGATCACAAGCGTCAAGCTATGGCTGGCTGATCCACACCTTGTGCTCCCCTCACAAAGTATCGGGCTTGGGCTATTGTTTGCTATCCTGGTTTCATTCATGTGGGTAAAGCGTCGCTTCCCTCAGCCATATCGTAGCATACAGATCATTGGTTTTGGCTTAGCTCTGATCTGTGTTCTCCTGCAATGGCTCATCCCTTTCTGTCTCGTTGCAGGCCTGATCATTGTTACTTTGAGTATATTCTTGACCATCCAAGTGGAACAACACTCTCCGCCAACCTTTTAGCGTAATGCTTCGTAAGATCCAGAGCTTTAGTCTTGGAAAGAGAAGGGACTTTAAAAAGACTAAAGCGGTGAGACATCACCTCACCGCTTTTTTGTCGTTTTACGTTGTCGCTTGATGAGCAACCACAGGATAGCCGAGGATTTTACTGGCAACTTGACTGAAAGAAGATGGATCACCAGTGCACCAAATCTGAAGATCGGTTCGTGCTGGAGAGGATGTATGGATGAGTCCCTCACTTTCTAGCACTACTGCGGTCCGACGGGCAATAGCAGCTCCACTATCAACGATTTGAACGTGCTCACCAACCACTCTTTTAATCACTGAACGTAGTGCAGGAAAATGTGTACAACCTAGTACGATAACATCAACTTGTTTGGCCAATAAGGGTTGCAAATTCTGCCGGACTACCTCTTCAACTACGTCTCCCTCAAGTTCACCACGCTCGACCAGCTCGACTAGTTCTGGACAACCAACGGTAGAAACCTGAATATCAGAAGCAAACTCCTCTATCAATTGGTGCAAGTACTGAGCCTGGATGGCTCGATTCGTAGCAGCAATACCGATACGCCCACATGT
>CBJMBI010000662.1:0-2626 GCA_966427955.1 uncultured Ktedonobacterales bacterium | reverse complement strand
GATTTCTATATCGCCTATTTTCAAGGACATAGTGTGCGATGTTCTGGCAGTAGTGAGGAAGATGAATTGGTGCGCACGGCGGTGCAAGATTCGCGGTCTCATTTCAACTTGGAGCAATGCCAGATCTACGCCCTAGCTGGCTTGCGCATTGGTCGATTGTGGAACCGTGCATTTCCCGATATCCCTACGTCACTTAACTATGCCCAAATGTACGTTAACCATTTTATGCATCCAGAAGTGGAGGTGCTATGGGAGTTGCCACAGGGAGTGTTTCCCTAAGCATTATCATTGGGTGTGTATGATACGAGCAATCTTTAGCAGGAGAAAATAAGTAGGGCCCGGTACGCAATGTACCGGGCCCTCTTTTGTCTAATCCTGCTCTGTCCACTTTGGCAGTGCGTGTTCATTTACTCTCCCACGAGCTTTTTCAACCAAATCCTCACGTTTATCTCCTTTCGGTTGTCTGCTCTGTCCTTTTGTTAATCTCAGCAAGTAGGCTTCAGCGTGTCTATCATTAGCTTCCACCGTTGCTATGATAGACCCTTCTCTATCATTCCACGGATGTATCCATGCCTCTGTCTGTTTGTTGTTAAAGGCAACATGCAGCACATCTGTCACCAGGAAGCGAACCTCTGTATATACAGGTTCGTTAGTAGATGCGTTGATGCCAGCGTGGAGGTGCAACAAAATGTGTTCGTTGATAGCTGGCCTGCACTCTGAGATGTAACTACCTACTTCTTCTGTTGAGCCATTAGGGAGAGTTGCCTGAAGGCGGATTTTCATGCGGTTTTCTCCTTTGGGAACTGGTGACATGGACAATCATTTATACTGCATTCATGGTATTGAGGCGCTCGATGATGGAAGTGTTGGCAGAAGAGCCTCTGTGCAGTGGGATCGAGGGCCTTTTTGACTGGATAGCCATCAACTCTCCATCCATCAGTTGCTATCTCGAATATTCCGGCTTTTGCTGCTCTGTCTGCTGTTGATTCTGGTATACCATGGTCTCTGAAGAAGTCGGTAAATCCTCGATATCCAGAAGGTAGAGTGGTTTCGCCTGGTGTGATTCGTGAGCGTGTTGCCTGTGGTGTTTTGTGGGTTTCTTTCCAATCATTCAAAATTTCAGTGTATCGCTCGAATAAAGGATAGCCGGATTCAGGGACGCGAACCATGAACAGATTTTTACCTGGGACAGATGAGCGTAATTGAGGGAAGCCCATTTTCCTTAAGAGTCTTAAACCATCGGGCTTATAGCTTCTGGCTGTGATTGTTTCGATCTCTATCCCCTGTGAAGCCAAATCAAGTAGGAACTCGGAGAGTCCTGCAACAATCCTTGCTCCATATTCACGCTTTTCTTTCCCTTTGTATCGTGGATCGACAGCCAGGGCCATGATATAGAGGTGATAGACTTGGCCAGGCTCGTACTCTGGTATATAGTCAGGAGTAATATCCTCCCCATGTATCTCATCCCTTATAAATCGGTCTCGTGTCTCTCTATCCATAGGTAACATCGAGCCATAGCCTGTGATTATCCCTGCCTCATTTCGCAATGTATAAAATGTGTGTGGGTTCTTGTGATACCAGTTTAGACAGATTTCTAGAGGTGCAGCAGGGCCTTCCTCTGGGAATGTTCTGGCGTCAATATCATAGATGTACGGTATATCTTCCTCTTTTGCTAGCTCAAATGTCGAACTAGGATTTTTTCTCCATGCCCCTTTTTGATATTCTTCAATGAAAAGGCGCTCTGTCATGAGTAAGGCTTCAATTTCACTGATCTTATAGAACTTGTGTTTACGATTCTCTGGCCCATATCGTTTTAGTTTGCCTTTTTCAACGTAGCGAGAGAGTAAAGCCTCACTAACTCCGATGCGGTTAGCTGCATCTCTCGCTGTGGTATACCCGGGAGGTGGCTGCAATCGTGGCATAATCATTTCCCCAATTTTGCTAACAATTTACAACAATTTCACCATAGTTTATACAATTCGCACAAATTTAGCAAATCCCACTATCGCTAAAATAGACGGATTGGACTACCTCCGCCCAAAAAAGTCTATTTTTGTCTTGACTGCCTATCTATCCTGATGAATAATTGTAAGTAGTGTAAAATTAGTGCGAAAACTTATTGACTTTCTTTACTCATATGAGTACAATACTTTTAGAGATTGTTGCGCAAGTGTAAGCAACACAAGAAAGTAGGTACTTCATTGGTGACAGAAGAGGAGTTAAGCAATTTACTTGAGCAGCATGACTGGAAACTGGACATGATACGCCGCTACCAGACGAGGTATGCATATGCGAAAAAGCGTATTGGGAAGAAGACACTTTCACGCTATCTGATAACTGAACGGAAACTCGACCAATTAACTGAAGCGGAAGTTTTGCGGCGTATTAGTCAATCGTAGTGCGTTAGTTTTTGTGGCCCGCGTCCCAAACTTTCCACGGCAGAGGACGCGAGCGAACCAGTTAGCAGTCGCGTGCCAAGCAGGTCTTTTGCTAGTCTAGCATGGCTCAAGTGGCTTGACAAGCGGAACGGAGTTTCTAAATGGAATTGTCGGAGATGGAGCGTCGAACGATCCAACTGGCTGAGCAGTTATTGCTGGAGTGGTTGTGGGTGTTCGATGTGGAGACG
>CBJMBI010000661.1:0-2628 GCA_966427955.1 uncultured Ktedonobacterales bacterium | reverse complement strand
CTATTTCGAAAGGCGGCTGACAAATATGCGAGTGGTTCGCACGGTTGAAGCAATGATGAAGCAACGTGCACAGTGGACTAGTCGGGTTGGCCTTGTGCCCACCATGGGATATCTGCATGCGGGACACCTTTCTCTGTGCCAACAGGCTCGCGCTGAAAACCAACATCTCGTCGTGAGTATTTTCGTTAATCCGACACAATTTGGCCCACACGAGGATCTGAGTCGCTATCCCCGTGACCTAGATCGTGATCTGGAGATGCTCAAGGAAATTGGAGTAGACGCGGTGTTTGCACCTTCTACTGAGGAGATGTATCCACCTGGTTTTACAAGCTATGTTGATTTGCGTGGCCCTCTGACGCAGGAGGCTGAAGGTGCCTCGCGTCCTGGCCATTTTCGCGGCGTAGCTACTGTCGTACTTAAATTATTCCAGCTTGTCCAGCCGCATTACGCCTACTTTGGTCAGAAGGATGCCCAACAAGTTGCAGTTATTTCACGTATGGTCACCGATTTCAATCTCCCGATTCAGTTGCGCATCCTGCCGATTATCCGTGAGGCCGACGGATTGGCAATGAGTAGCCGCAACAAGTATCTGGATATTCCCTCACGGGTAGCTGCAACTGTGCTCTACCGGGCACTGCAGGCTGGCCGTGCAGTATTTGATAGCTATCCATCAGCGGGCCCACAGGCAGTCACTCGAGCCATGATTGACATCGTTAATACAGAGCCATTAGCTCGTCTGGATTATGCAGAAGTGCGTGAACCCACTACTTTTCTGCCCTTGGAGACACTGCGGGCACCTGCACTTTTGCTAATTGCTGCTTCTATCGATTCAACACATTTAATTGATAATTTTGTCCTGCATACCGATGGAACTTGGGATACTGGGCAGATACGATGATGCATATCAAAGAAAGAAAGCAAGGTTATGGAAAAAAAAGTTACTGTACCATCTATTATAGCTCGCAAACATGGTACCAAGCTTACAATGGTTACTGCCTATGATGCTCCTAGCTCCCAGATTGTTGACCGTGCTGGTGTTGATATAATTCTAGTTGGAGATTCGCTGGCAACTACGGTGCTTGGTTTCCAGGATACGCTACCAGTAACCATAGATATTATGATCCACCACGTAGCTGCCGTGACACGCCCACAACCGCGTGCTCTGGTGATTGCCGATATGCCCTGGCTTAGCTACCATATCTCTATTGAAGAGGCTGTACGCAATGCTGGACGCCTGATTCGCGAGGGGCGTGCAGAGGCAGTAAAGCTAGAGGGTGGTCGCAAACGGCTACCAGTGATCGAGGCAATGCTTGCCACAGAAATTCCGGTCATGGGACATCTAGGATTGACACCACAGTCTGTTCACATGATGGGAGGATATAGAGTGCAAGGAAAGAATATAGAGGCTGCACGTGCCTTAATTGAGGATGCCAAAGCCTTAGCTAAAGCAGGTGTTTTCGCCTTGGTACTTGAGGGTGTCCCCACAGCACTTGCCCGTATTATCACGGAGGAAATCCCCATCCCTACCATCGGTATTGGTGCAGGGCCTCATTGTGATGGACAGGTGCTCGTATTCCATGACGTACTGGGGCTTCAGTACACCAATCATCTGCCCAAATTCGTTAGACAATATGCTCACTTAGCGGAAAACGCAACGGCAGCACTGCAACAGTATTGTGCAGATGTACAGTCTGGCACGTTTCCAGCAGATAGTGAGAGCTATCACCTGGATAAAGAGGTGTTACAAAATTTATTAGCATCAGAAACCAATAAACCTGCAATGCCAGAATAGAGGTTACCTTGTTCTATGGCCAAGATCTATTATGATACCAATGCCGATCTTGCAGTACTCCAAGACAAGTGCATCGCTGTCATCGGTTATGGGAGCCAGGGACATGCTCATGCTCTCAATTTGCGTGATAGTGGTTGCCACGTCGTTGTCGGTCTCCCTGAGCAGAGCAAAAGTCGTCAGAAAGCGATCGAACACGGCTGGCAGCCTTTGCTCCCCGGCGAGGCAGCTAGTCAAGCAGACATTATTATGCTGCTCGTTCCCGATCAATACCAGGGTAGGATCTATCAACAAGAATTACAGGCCCATATCAAGCCTGGCAATATGGTGATGGTTGCCCATGGCTTCAGCCTGCACTACGCTCAGATTGTTCCATCTCCTGATATCGATGTAGCAATGGTGGCACCTAACGGACCGGGATATATGCTGCGTCAATTCTATACCGAAGGGTCTGGCATTCCAGCTCTCTGGAGTGTTTACCAGGATGCAACGGGGCATGCCGAAACGCTTACGCTGGCCTATGCACGAGCCCTGGGCTGCACGCGTGTTGGAGTTATGCAAACAACTATTGCCGAGGAGACCGAAACAGACCTTTTTGCTGAGCAAGTCGTTTTATGCGGCGGGCTCACCACACTTATCCGTACTGCCTTTGAGACCCTCGTAGAGGCAGGCTATCAGCCAGAAATCGCCTATACATGCTGTTTGCGTGAAGTGAAGTTGATTGCTGATCTTCTCTACAAGGGAGGCATTCACTATATGCACAGGTCTATTAGCAATACAGCCGAATTTGGGGATTATATCAGTGGCCCGCGTATCATTGATGAGCATACGCGAGAACA
>CBJMBI010000660.1:0-2631 GCA_966427955.1 uncultured Ktedonobacterales bacterium | reverse complement strand
CGCTCTATGACGAGTATTGTGCTGAAGTGGACTGGTTGCCAGTGCAGACGCCACTCTGGTGTGCCCTGGAATGTCACCACGGCGTCTACACACTCGAGAAAAGCAAGCATAAGGCGTATACCAAGAGCCTGCTCTGTAGTGGAGATGAGAAGCAAATAGAAGCGGCTCTTGAGGCCATGAAACGGCTCGTGCTCAAATGGGACGCGTCGTCTGCCATAGCGAAAATGAACCAACAAGCCTATGCAGCACGTGAGCAGGAAAAGTTACGGGCCAAATCAGATCCAAAGATACGAGCGTGGGAACGGGAATGCCGTCGTAACCCGTATTATCCAGACCAAGAGTCAATAGAGCGAATGAAAGAACGAGAGGAAGAAAAGCTTATGGAGAGAGTGAGAGCTTATCATGAGAAATGGCACTCACATCCTTGCACGGTGCAAGAGCCGCACATGAGGAAAGACGGGTACATGGTAGTTGCAATGCCAGAAGGATGGACAAGAAAGGAAGAAACATTATGAGTGCTATGGAGAAAGGTTACACACGCGGTAGGGAGTACTTGCGTAGATGCCAGATAGAAAAGCTTACATTTACAGAATACAAACAACTAGGAAATGTAGATGTTAAGCAGCAATACAAGCAGAAGAAGGCGCAAGACCAATACTTGTTGGGATGGTGGCATGCGGGGGAACAGTTTGCAACCTTGTTCAAGACTGATGACAATGATACTTACAGTGCTCTCAAGCGCGTCAAAACGATACAGCAAAGGTTGGAGGGGATTGCAGATCAAATTGACGAGTTGCACAATTTCAGGGAGGACGATGAGACACTACAGGATGCGCTGTGGGAGGCCTACGAAGCGCTCGACAGCGCATTGAAATATCTTGGTCGGGCCAGTGATCACCTGAGCAAAGAGTGACGAGCAGAAAGGGCAGAGAGCACCGGACCCTCTGCCCAGTCCAACCATCTACAAAACGTAGACCCTTGAGCCTCTACAATGCTCCTCAATCGCACCAGGATGGCCGTAGAGGCGTTGTAGTCGAGATTGATGATATCTCAAGCAGTCTCACAGAGGAGGACGATTGTAGGGCTTTCTGGTGCCCTTGACTCGGCTGGGATGGGGTTCGATAATTGCTGAGTGTGCACAGGTGCTTTAACCACTAAGCACCTAGGAACCAAACAAACAGGAGGACACTCAGTGAAAGTTATTTCAGTAGTTAACTTTAAAGGCGGAACGGGTAAAAGCTCACTTTGCGAGAATTTAGGTTATACTATATCTCAGCAAGGGAAAAGAGTTCTTATCATTGATGGGGACAGGCAGAGGAACAGTACCACGACTCTGCTAGGCGGTAACTATACCGAGCCGACAATTAAAGAGGTCATAGAAGATACTGCTCAACTGG
Source organism: uncultured Ktedonobacterales bacterium (assembly GCA_966427955.1). Taxonomy (GTDB): domain Bacteria; phylum Chloroflexota; class Ktedonobacteria; order Ktedonobacterales; family Ktedonobacteraceae; genus DASYAN01. The sequence continues at coordinate 1,234 of CBJMBI010000660.1, read as the reverse complement.
AGAGCGTTATCATCCAGGCCCGCTATCAAGATCTCGTTTCAGAAGATCCAGATGACGAAGAGAATAATGTGTATGAGGACCGCATACGCCCAAATCTCTTCATAGCCCCATCCCACAAGGATTTAGAGAAAGCCTCAGTCTATCTATCCGCTAACCGCAAAGCCTTCTACACAGTTCGTCAGTCGCTACGATCCCTTAAAGAACGGCCAGACATCGTATTTGTTGACCACGCGGGGGCCTACTCACCAGTGATGGAAACGCTCTTGCTGGCCAGCGATGGGGTGATTATTCCCTGTGAGCTAGAACCCTACTGTGTACGTGGCATGTTCGACATGTACGAAAAGCTCAAGACCGAGCTTCCAGACCACGAACTAGCGAACTATGGCATCGTTCCCTACGCTATCAACCGATCTAAGGCCATGACCAGCCAATACCTAGACGAGCTACAAGAGGCGTTTGGGGAACTGGTGATACAGAGTGTCTGCACTGATGCCAATGTGCCTAAAGCCCAATCTTGTTTCGAGACGATATTCGAGTACAGACCTAGACCTGGGATGAGGAGCTTCAAAAGCCCATCTCAGGATGATTTTAAGAAGCTGGCCAGCCAAGTGCTAGAGATTACAGAGGTGAAATGATGGCAGAAGGGAAACCAAAAAGAAGAGGGATTGGCAGTATAAGCCAGTTCGCAACCCTAGGGAACAAAGCCACTGAGGACCAAAGCACGCAAGAGCCAAATGGTCTAGATGCTATGGAGCTAAAGTCACAAAACCATCAAAGCCCTAGTAGTCCAGAGGCTAAAGAGCCTAGTCCCCCAAACATTCAAGATACCGAGCATTTAAACGTTGAAGTATCAGAGAGCCAAGCAGCCCAGACCGCAAAGGAGTCAGACACTAAGATGCTAGAGGACTTAGGAGTTCAGGAGTCAAAACGTCTTATTCAAATCTCAGAAGAGGAGTTAAAACGTCTAATGATCGAAGCGCTTCAGTCACAAAACACTCAAGCTCCAAAACAACAAGAGAAACCCAAACGTCTTAGACAGACTGTTTATCTAGAACCGGACCTCCACAAGAAAGTCAGACATCGCATAGCGGATACAGGGGAGGATATTAGTGACGTGGTAAATCTGGCCTTAAGGCAACTGCTAGAGTAACCATCTCATCAACAAAGGCCTCAGAAACTCATCCTAGCGCGATCTGAGCACAAAAAAGAGAGCCTTTAATCGGGCTCTCTTGTA
>CBJMBI010000659.1:0-2632 GCA_966427955.1 uncultured Ktedonobacterales bacterium | reverse complement strand
GATCCGTGTTGTACTCCAGCCAACAGCGCAGTCCTTGTCCTGTCTGCACCACTGAGAGAGTCAGGTCAAACTTGCTGGTGATGGTTTCCACATCCCATGGCTCGACATGAACTCCTGCTAAGTCGGTTCGCGCTTGCGGAGCGTTCTGGAGCACTAACATGACCTGGAAGAGTGGCGAACGGCTCAGATCACGTTCGGGAACCAGTTCTTCCACAACCTTCTCAAAGGGGAGATCCTGGTGGGCATAGGCTCCCAGGCACACTTCACGGACCCGCTGCAGCACCTCAAGAAAGGTTGGGTTCCCCGAGAGATCGGTGCGCAGCACCAGCGTGTTGACAAAGAAGCCGATCACCCCCTCAATCTCAGCATGAGGACGATTGGCAATCGGGGTGCCTACACTGATATCTGTTTGTCCGGTGTAGCGAGCCAGCAAGACCTCAAAGGCCGCTAGCAGCAGCATGAACAGGGTCACGTTCTGTTGCCCACTCAAGTCTACCAGTTGTTCTGACAAGATAGGGGACAACTGCAACTGCTGGCTCGCTCCTTGATACGTCTGCACTGGTGGACGGGGATGGTCGGTTGGCAACTCCAGGGGAGCGATCCCAGCCAGCTGGCTGCGCCAGTAGGAGAGAGAAGCATCAAGCGTCTCTCCCTGGAGCCATTCTCGCTGCCAGAGGGCATAGTCGGCATACTGGAGAGGTAAGGGAGCCAACGGGGAAGGTTCTCCAGAGAGCTTGGCCTGATAGAGGGTGGTCAGTTCATGCATTAGCACCCCATTGGACCAGCCATCAGTGACGATATGATGCAACGTCAGCAACAACACGTGCTTTTGCTGCTCCAACCTCAGCAGAGACGTACGCAGCAAGGGTCCTGTTGTCAGGTCACAGGGATGTTGCCTCTCCTGACTGGCTAGCCTTTGTGCTTGTTGTTCGCGCTGCTCCTCTGCCAGTCCTTGCAGATCAATCACTGGCAAGCGAGAAGGGCCTGCGAGATGGATCACCTGCACGGGCTGACCATCTCGCTCTTCAAAGGTGGTCCGCAGGCTCTCGTGCCTGTCGATGAGTTCCTGGAAACTGCCTTCGAGCACCTGCACATTGATCTGCCCATCCACAGAGAGAGCGCCGGGGATTAGATACGCGGGATTCCCTGGCTCCAGCTGATCCAGGAACCAAAGCCGCTGCTGCGCGAAGGAGAGCAGACAGGGATTAGTTTCCTTTCTCTGTGAGATTGTTTGTATTCCGAGCGTACTTATTCCCTTTTGCCTTAGCTGTAATTCAAGAAGTCGACGTTTTTCCGACGAAAGGCCACTAAGCCCAGTAGAGAGTTTTCTCATTGTAGCTAGCTCTCCTCATAAAACAGGCTACATCCTATGATAACAACACCGTATCTGCTAGAGGTTCCGCAGGCGTATAATCACAGCTAGCAAGAAACTCTGGTCGTGGCTTTTTCCCCATAGGAATTGGAACATTTTCAATATGGTTAAAGGTAATAAGCACAACATTTCGATCAAAAGGAGAAATGTTTGTAACTGATCCATGAACAATGTTTCCATGAAAAAAGAGCACTGAGCCAGCAGGTCCTTTTGGTGCAATCATGCCATACTTCTTAACCAGCGTTGCCACAACATCCTTTTTGAGGGAATACTTCAGACTTGCGGTTAAATTCGATATCCACTCAGGACTCGTTTGGTAACCAGAAAGTTGCGTCTCCCGTGCGGCAACAGCAATAACTCCATCCTTGTGCGAACCAGGAATAAAAATAAGTGGCCCATTAAATTCATTCACCTCATCCAAAAAAATCGCAGCATTGATCACTCGTGATGTTGGCATTCCATCCTCATTCTGCCAGAAGATGTAATCCTGATGCCACTCCCAGACATCTCCACCAAAAGCTGCTTTAGCGTTAATCTTGAACTGATAAATGTACACTTCCCCGTCAAGTATTTGCATCGCTGGCTCTATAATCCGTGGGTGGTGTGCGAGTCGGTAAGCAATCTCATTTGTCGTATGTGAGCCATAGACAGAGCGTACGATGTTGCTATCTTTTTCGAGAACTCTTCGAGGACTCTCTTCAGCAAAGATTGCTGGAAGCTCCGCTTTTACTCTGTCAACCTCAGCTTGTGAGAACCACTCTGGTAAGAGGAGAAAACCTTTGTCTCCATAGGTACGCAACTGCTCTTCTGTTATCTGCATAGGACCATCTTTCCTTTCTTCTCAGTTATACAAGATATCTTTAATATCTTCTTCTGAAAGATGCTCAATCTTTTGAAACACCTGTGCGATCTCTTCAATGATTTCACGTCCGCCGCGAAGCTGTGCTATCCCACAGACGAGACTTTCGACCGTCGGCCTCTCAAACAGAGACCGCAAGGGTAACTCGACCTGAAAAACATCACGTAACCGTGAGATCACCTGGACACCACGTAGCGAATGTCCCCCTAGTTCGAAAAAGTTGTCGCGGAGACCAATGTGGTCCACTCCAAGGATCTCAGCCCAGATTCCAGCGACGACTTCTTCTGCTGGTGTGCGAGGAGAGATAAAGGCCACCTCGAGTTCTGGCCTAACTGAAGCAGGCAAGGGCAAGGCCTTGCGATCCAGTTTGCCATTGGGCGTCAGCGGCAGTTCATCCACTA
>CBJMBI010000658.1:0-2637 GCA_966427955.1 uncultured Ktedonobacterales bacterium | reverse complement strand
TATGCACTCTGGTAAACACCGATCTTGCTAATGTGAAACCGACAAAAGCAAACTCCTCGTATCCTTCACCACTGAGGTCGTCCAACATCCTTTGCACATACGCACGGGTTGCTCCCTCTTTGGTCAAAGGCACAAACGGCAACAGCACAGCTTCCCCTCGACCAAAAATGTACTCTGGCAAAAGATCTTTGATCTCAATTACGATATAGTGATATTCTACCACTTTCCCAGTGATTGGTTCAGTCCAATACAGCGGTGATGGTTTAATTCTCGTGTCATTGAGCATGTGCCAGACACAGGAAAGAACAGGCTGCTTTAATTCACATCTAACCAGAGTACTATATTGTAAAAGTCGTTCTGGCATAGTATTAGTGTAATAGGCTTGCCACTCGAAATGGATCAGGCTTTCCTCGCGTTCGTCGACTATGACATCAAGAAGCATATCGACCTCGAACGATGAGTCCACCAGCTTTTCTGAGCGTGGATACTCCCCAGTATACCGAACTTGCCGTTCCAACCCCAGTTGATCCATCATGAGATCAACAAATGCTTGTGGTTTTGCACGTGTAAGCTTGCGCATGCAATCTTCCCACATTCCCATCTAACTTACACTTCCTTTTATTGCTATCTTTTCTATTAATCACAAAGTTTCGAATGTTAACTCTATAGAGTAAATTTTTTGAAATACTCCCTCTCAATATGAAACTAATGTTCTTCTCATCGCAGAGAGTATAGCAGAGATATATGCGCATGTCTAGTATGTTAGAGTCCGAAGTTTGTACACAAGAATCTTTTCTATTCACATCAATCGCTTAATTTTTGCAATTAGATCAGTTGTTGAATGATTGGGTAAATATGGGATGAGGCGTATGATCCCCCCATAGGCTAGGACATGCTTAGTTTCAGGGAGACGAGTAGGATCTGGCATTTCACTCTGTGTCCCAGCATAATCGCCGCCTTTGACGTAGATTGCTGGTTGTAACAGGTCAATCAGTGGACCTGCTGTTGGCTCATCAAAGATCGTGACGTAGTCGACGCAGGTCAGTGCTGCCAGGATTTCCGCACGTTCTTCTGCTGGGACCAGCGGCCTGCCTGATCCCTTCAGCTTGCGTACACTCTCATCACTATTGAGACCCATTACCAGGAAATTGCCCAGACGACGTGCCTGTTCTAAATAGCGAACATGCCCCAGATGCAATAGGTCAAAACAGCCATTGGTGAAAACTCCACATTCGCCTATTTGCTGTCTGTGAGCGACTTCTTGAGCCAGTATCTCACGGCTTACTATTTTCTCTCGAGTGTTGTCTTGTAGATCATTCATTTTGTGGCTACTCACAAGCCCCAACCCTTCACGCGTGGGGTTCCTGACTTAAAATACTCATAATCTCTTCAGGTGTATTGCTGGCACAACCCAAGCGGCGTACTACGAGAGCGGCAGCGGTATTGGCAAGATAAGCTGCTTCAGCCATACTGGCTCCAGCAGTGAGTGCCAAGGTGAAGGTAGCTGCAACTGTATCACCCGCTCCGTTTGTGTCAACGATCTCATTAGCATATGGGAGATGATAAATAGGAAGATGGAGGGATGGTTTGCCCACTTCAAATAAACTCATGCCCTCGCTCCCACGCGTGATGAGTACTCCCTGGACATTACTTCCACGTAGCAGGCGTTGACCAGCCTCTTCCAAGTCTTCCTGAGTATGAATAGTCATGCCCAACGTCAACTCTGCTTCTGGCTGATTGGGGGTTAGAGCTGTGACGCCCTGAAAACGGAAGAGAGAACCATGCGAGTCAACCACGATGATCTTATTTGATGCACGAGCCGCAGAAATACAGGTTTCGATAATATCAGGGCTGATAACTCCATTCTCGTAATCAGAGAGGACAATAGCATCCATAGTGGGAAGCATCTGTTTGATATAACTGATAATCTGTGCCTTACAGGGATTGCCTATTTCAGATGTATCTACTCGGTCGATACGTACAACATGTTGTTGGACGATCTGCGAGCTACCAGCCATAACGCGCGTCTTCGTTGAAGTTGGACGAGTCTTATCGGCCACTAACCCGTCCTGACACATCTGTAAGTCAGCAATAGCTTGCTGGAGCTTCTGACCAGCAATATCATCGCCAATGACGCCGGCTAGGAAAACCTCGGCATGTAATGAGCGTGCATTGACTCCTACATTTGTCGCACCGCCAGGAATAATACGTTCTTGATCTAATTCAAGGATAAGTACAGGTGCTTCGCGAGAGATACGTGTCGGACGACCGATCAGATATTCATCGGCTACCATATCACCGATCACCAGTATGCGTTTCCCTTTAAATGACTCGATGAGGGAACACAAACGAGCAAACTGATGGCGAGGAAGATCAGGCCCTAGCAGAACATGTTTATTTTGCACTGGTTCAATCTGAGAATTCCTATCTGCAGGTTCTTGTTTGTTTTGGGCTGGCTCAATCAAAGAGTGTATATCTGCAGGTTGTAAACGAGAACCCTTAGGCTCCATAAGCTTTGAACCCTTTCACAACAACTTTTATAGCAAATTTCGGTAATGCCAGCATACGACGCCAGCGCCATGGTTCACGATAGAGCCGATAGAGCCATTCCAGCCCTAATTTTTGCATCATCTTGGG
>CBJMBI010000657.1:0-2640 GCA_966427955.1 uncultured Ktedonobacterales bacterium | reverse complement strand
CGGCCGACGGTTTACAAAACCGTTGCTCTACCGCTGAGCTACACCGGCTAGTGTCTTGACGACTGTCAATAGGATAACAAAAACGCACAGCTCTGTCAATAGGCAGAGGGCACTTTTTTCTCATGAGGCCTTGGATCTTGGCTAAACTGCTACCTTGCCAAGAGCCAGCCAAGATCTAGACCTCGCTAGACAAAAGAGCTTGCTAACTCTCTGGCAACGTTACCTAGGCATGTTTTATCGCAACTTCCAATCTAAAGTCACCGCCTAAAGCCTCAACGTAACGACGCAAAGTATTGAGCGTATAGCAATCATAGCCAGCTTTCTCAATACGTGCCACTTGTGCTTGCGAGACGTTGAGACGTTTTGCCATTTCTCTTTGTGTCAACCCGCTTGCCATACGAGCCTCAACCAGCTGCAACCAGAGTTCTTTCTTTTGTGCTTCATGTTCATAGAGAGTACGAAATTCAGGATCACTCATAGCACGAGCATAGTCTTCCTCATAAGCTTGGCGTCCATCTCCTATAGGACTTTCTGCCATTTTAATTCTTACCTCCTTCGATCGTTTCATAACGAGAGAGATATTTCAACGCCAGCTCTATTTCTCTCCTCGGTGTCTTTTGCGTTTTCTTAGTAAACCCATGTAATAAGATAATACGCTTACCTGTAAAGAACACATAGAGAATGCGATAAATATTCGTATTACTTTCTTCTCGCAGCTCCCAGAGTTTCCCCTCTATGTGCTTCACAAGGGGTTCCTTGCCTGTATGTTACGCTCTTTTAACAGATCGAACGATTTAAGAAATCGCGCATAAGTTTTCTTGTCTAACCCAAGCAGAAACTCTCGAACTGGGCTTGTTCCACTTTCCGTGACGTAATACTCAATCGACCATCCATTGTCTCCACTCATGATACTAAAGAAGAGACGGCACAGCAACAATTAAGTGGTGGAGGCCCTCTCATTCGTGCTCAAAACCTCGGCAAAACCCTTTGAGCCAGAGAGACGGCTTGGTGTCAACTGGAAACTGAAAACACTTGAATATTACACGCTCTAAATAATCTCAAGAATTGGTTTTCTGTCTACCTCTTTTTCTAAACCCTCTAAAAGGATCAAAGGGAGGAAGGGTAACTTTTTCATAAACGTCTTTTACTGGAATAGTTAGACCGATAGTTTCTAATTCTATACTTTCATCTTCCGTGTACCATCGGTCTACCCACTGATACCGATCCAAGCCCTCTGTACCTTTTCGTGTCATTTTCTGTATAACCATATAATCCCAATTTACAAGTAAGTATTCTTGAATTGAGAAACAGCGTGTATACACCCACAACTTGTCACGTCTATCTTTATTTTCAGTAGAGGGGGATAAGACTTCTATCACTAGCTTTGGGTGTTCAATATATGTTTTGTTCTCATTAAGATCTTGCTCGTTGCATGTGACCATGACATCAGGTAGATAGCAAACATCTTCTACTTTAAGGGTCCCTTCTACAAGAGCACTACAGGGATTTTTCCTTAAATATGTGTATAAAAGCCCATAGACGTTTCCTACAAGAAGTGTATGATTGGTAGAACCTCCTGCCATAGCTACCATTTCACCATTTATAAATTCGTATTTCTGGTCTAGGTTTTCACGGTCTAGGGCTAGGAAGTCCTCTACAGTCATTTGTTCATGTTCGTGTTCATGTCTGTTAGCTACCATACTAGCATTGCTCCTTATAAATAGGCGTCGCTAACATTCTACCATAGACGTGCTCTTAGTGGTGTTCAGCCGAGCATTGGCCAATTCTAGGTACCTAGCTAAAGGCTGGCTTATTAAAGCAATCAGCTATTAAAGCACAAGATTTGGTAATTTATATTCTCGTGCCCACGCCCCATGTAAAGAGACATTTCCCTGACAATCTCTCACTAAGATGCGGTGCGTTATAAACTATATGACATTATTTGTCATTATGTAGACATTTTATGGTGACATTTATGCAATGGAAAATAACTCTATTGATATGTTATAATTGAGAACAGTGAATGTAGTGATGGTGAATGGATCGAGAGCATCTCACCCATCACCTGACTGCTTATATACATCTTTTTCTAAATTGGTAATTTGTAGATCAATAAACTCTTTGTAAGATAATAGGTGAAGAATTTATGTCTCTTTTACTCCATGCTGGCAAAAAGTTGGTCCATTTCCTGCTTCAACTATCCCTTTCCTACATCCTGGCATGCCCACTGGCACGGGCTAGCCTGCCACTTGTGCCTCTTGGCACTACCCAGCCTGCTTTTTCCCAAAGACCCCAATATTGCCGAGGCCTATCCTCTGTCCTTCCTATCAGCTTGTAAGAAGGCAAGGACCTTTTTGTTGGTTTGATGTGAGAGAACTCTTCGCGAGACTTATTGAAAGGAGAAAAAACATGCCATTCAATGAAACCAATAGGCCATTGTCTAGACGCTTGGATCACACAGAGATGGACACGGCTCCAAATGGTCAAGATTTTCTTCGTCTCATCTCTTCACAACGGGATATCTCAAGTGCCCGAGATAAAGGGAAAGGCGTGCTATCTCCCCGGCAGCAGAAATGGCTCAGAGAAATACCCATTGCCGAGAATGGCGAGCGTGCCCCAAAGATCGTTGAACTGGCAAGT
>CBJMBI010000656.1:0-2641 GCA_966427955.1 uncultured Ktedonobacterales bacterium | reverse complement strand
GCTTCTGTTGTCCCCAGCAATTAGCTATCAACACACTAGCCAAAAAAACAACCGACAAAGTTTTCTCGTAGTTGTCCGCTTGTTGTCATTGTCAAATAGCACCTTCTCCGCTATATTAATAAGCACACACACATTGAATTGAGAGGCTACTCAGACCAGCTTCTAGAGTGCTTTCAGATGCCATCTCGAAGAATTTTGACACAGCCTCCGATATCACATCCAGTTAATCAGTACACGTTCAGAAAGCGGCTCTGGCTGATCAGGCATCTAGTACTCTTGAGGATTAGATATTAGTCCAGAATTTTCATGAAACTTTCATGATAGACTGCTAATATAGACGAAATAACTTGTAGCTTTGTACACAACCTGCACCCCTTGTAGACTGTAACGATATCACAGAAGAATGTAATAAGATGGAGAACAAAGGAGAAAATTATGGTTGTAAGAGAAGTCTATATCAACGGCGAATATTTAAGAAACAATCCAGATTGGCATCTGAACGCTGCTCCCTGGAAAGCACAGGCAGTCCTACAGATGATCAAACGCAATCAACTCACACCCAAATCTGTCTGCGACGTCGGGTGTGGAGTCGGTGAGATCTCACATATCTTACAACAGCATCTAGCCAATGACTGCCACTTCTCTGGCTATGAGATATCCCCACAAGCTATTGCATTAGCAAAGGCTCGGGAAAATGAGCGTTTGCAGTTCTTCCTGGCTGATTTTAAGCAAGAAAAAGATGCATATTATGACCTTATCCTCTTAATTGACGTACTTCAACATATTGAAGATAGTTATGAATATCTTAGGAAGATAAAGTCAAGGAGTGAATACAAAATCATACAAGTCCCCTTGAACATCTCAGCTCTATCAGTCATTCAAAATACTGTTATGGGCGATAATGGTCATATCAATTTTTACACAAAAGATATTGTACTGAGACTCTTACGAGATTGCGGATATGAAGTCATCGATCATTTCTACACTTTATCAGAACACGATGCAACTTCCTGGAGCCTCAATCCTCGCAAACTCCTAGGGAAAACGAAAAGGCTTGTTACACATGGTTTGAAGAGGCTGCCTGCTCATATCTGCTATTCTTTTCACGAGGATCTGGCCGTTCGCATTTTTGGAGGATGGCGCTTAATCACCTTGGTTAGATGAAGGTTCATTCATCTAACCACCAATTTTTCTTGACTGTAGCTTTGTAAAACCCCTTCTTTCTTGAAGCAAATCATTTTTCTTTGAATCATAACATAAAGCTAAACTATTATCTTGCGACCTAGGTACAATCTTATCCAGAATTGGCATGGTTTGATCAAACAATACCCATCCATATTCTAATGCTCTTTTATAAACATCAATCACTTCATCAAATTCTGGATAGATTGAATATTCTAATTGAGCATATATTGCCCCTTCATCTACACCCTCATTAATCTCATGAATAGTAACTCCATGCTTAATTTCATTATTTTTTAAGGCCCAGTTAATCGGAGATACACCTCGATATCGAGGCAATGGACCATTATGAAGGTTGAGGATTTTGTCGCATTTATCAATAAACCACTTTTTAATTATTTTATCGTAAAAAACTGAAAAAACCAAATCAATTTTTTCGTCTTCATTCTCAAGCAATGATACGTCTTTATAGTGGCCTGATGGAACTATCGAGACACCCTTCTTATTAGCCCACTCAATAAATGAATCTGTCCACGACGGCTCTGGAATGACGGGCACAATTTGCACAAGCTCATATTCCTTACTCTCATAAAACCACTCTGCAATACGAATTGCTAATGATCCTTTGCCCATCACTATAGTTTTTCTTCTCATTATAACTACAGCATGAAATCACCTAGTTTTACCTCTAGGAGACAAATGCTGCTCCCTTCTGTTATCATAGCCCCCACAATAGTAAGGAAGTTATTCACTAATTTTGTTTATTACCAGCTTCCCCAGCATTTGTTAGATATTTACGCAAAAATGGTATCCAGCGTAAACGAGCAAAAAAGCCCCACAACCCTGCGGCTTCTGCAGCTACGACTAGCCAGTGCTGATCAACATCTGCTTCAATACGGTTCAGTAAATAGGGATCAGTCTGTGGCCTATTGAAACCGTAATTAGTAGTCACAGCCCAGCTATAACCTGCTTGGCGCACCGCCTCCACAACATCCTTACTAATATGCTGCCGTTGCCCGATAGGATATGCTAAAGATTGTACAGGATGGCCAAGATGCTGCTCTAGGACTTTACGGCACTCAGTCACCTCATATTTTACTTCTGCTGGATCGGAGATAGAGGATAGCACGGGATGATTCATCGTATGGGCACCAAAGGAAACCCAACCACTCTGCTCCATTTCGTGTACCTGCTCCCAAGTCACAGACGTAGCTGGTACATCCTCTTCATTAACAGTAGTAGGAACTTGCAATTGCTCACGCAGCGATGTTAGAAATGACTCACGTGTTGCAACAGATGGAGCATAACGCACTTGCGTATCGATATAAGCGGATAGAGCTTGCCGTTCATTAGGATGATCTAAGTGATATGTACGACCATCCAAAGTCACCTCGCGTGTTTTAGCACTCTGCACCAGATGTTCTCGCTCTAACCACCAGAAATAGCCACCATTCTCTAT
>CBJMBI010000655.1:0-2641 GCA_966427955.1 uncultured Ktedonobacterales bacterium | reverse complement strand
TAACATCCGTTGACGGAACTAGGTCAGCATTGAGGCTTCCTGCGCTCAATGACGCCATTTCCGTGAAATCACCCATTATGCGTACATCGTCTTGGTCAGAGGCAAGTGTGATAGGTATTGAGTTGGCTTTCGTGTTTTGTCCAAGCGTAAGTGCTGTGTCACCTGCTGTAGTCTTCTTTACGTATGTTGATGTTTTTAGCTGAGTGCCGCTCTGATCTGTCCCTAATGCGGTTCCTGCCACGGCCTGCAAAAGCGCCGTGATCCGTCCACCAGAATCAATACCAAGCTCGTTAGCTGCGTTGTAAATTGCAGTGCGCAGATTGCGGTTTGATGCACTCTCAACGAGTAATTGCTGTAGATTTGTACCATCACTCGCACCGATAAGCGTAGAGGACGTGGGAATAGCAGATCCATCAGTCCCTACGCTGGCGTTGTTCAGGCTGCCTTGGTCGGAAGCTATTGTTACGGGCAAGGAGTTAGCCTTAGTGGTCTGGCCAAGTGAGATGGAAGAACCATTTACCTGAGTGAGGTTCTGAGCCACAGTATTCAGAATAGCCAATGCATAAGGTGATGCTGTAAGTCCGATCTGCACACTTGCAGAACCGCTCGTAAACGTCGTACACACCACATAGACAGCCTTAAATCCTGCTATGCTGCCTGCCCATGTCTGCTCTAATGCAGAGCTTGTATTAATGGCTGTGCTATTATTTGTTGTACTTGAGTTGCGTTGATGTGCATTGATCTGCTGAAGCGTGCTGCCATCTGGCAATAAACCATAGAAACCAATGGTGCCATTAAATGCACTTGCTACATTGATCTGAGCAATAAAAGTGTCTTGATATGAGCTGTTTGTGAGATTTGCAGATGAATTAGCAGCAATAGCTGAAACGAGAGGGATAGATCCAAAGGTAGTAGCAGCACTAATAGCCGTATTATTCCCAAAGGTGTCTGTAAGACGTGCTAGGAGTGTAGCTAAATCAACAATATCATTAGTGGCGCTTTTTACAGCAGCTTTGTTAGATGAGACAACCCCAGCAAGAGTATCCAGATCGGCTTTAGCTGCTGCAAGGTTCCCCCCCGTTTCCAGTGCGAGCGCTGATGTGTTGAGGTTTGTGCCTGCATTAGCGGTAACAGAACCGTTAACGGTTAGTGTTGCATTGAGTAGGTCTCTGATCTTGGTCAATCGGCCCATAAGACTATTGACGGTATTCGCATCAGTCGGCGTACCTGCTAGCGTAAGCAGGGTTGCAAGATCGGTGATAGCTCCGGTGGGAAAGTCCCCCGACTGAGCATCGACACGTTGGATGGCAGGCGGGTTGACTGTTGCACTCACAGGTAGAGGATTAGCCGCGCTTACTGCTGTCATGATACCTGCGTTATTGTAGACCAGCTCATTGCCAATTGGATGAGCAGGAGCCGCCGCTCCATCGGTATACTGCACGCCTGCCGCCGCTGAAGCAAGAGTGTCAATCCCAGATGCTATATCAGCTATGTTTTCCTGCCATTGGCTAGCATTTCCTGCCGTCATTTATTTTTACCTCTCTCCTCTTTTAAGTGTAGAACACGGTAACGCCTGGATTATTTGCATCTCCAGCTACACAAATACCATTTGCCACAGGGGCTTTGAATACAAAAGGTTTACCATCTACTGCTTGGTTTGCTGGTATGATACCTATAATGGTTCCTGATGGTGTTGTAGCATTATCGTAAAATGTCATTTGATGAGTATTTTGTGTGGTGACAAGGACACTTGCCAACATACCTGAAACAGCAGAAACAATTGTATTAGGAGCATGCCCAGAAGCTATTGGTACGCTTTTGTTGCCGTCATTATTGACAAATCCAGCATATTCATTTGATGGATTGGCAACTGAGCCGAAGGTTAACGGGTTAAATCCTGGCAATCCATCTCGATACAGTATGGCGGTTCCCGTCGCTGTACCGCTCGTGTAGGACTGCATACGTACTCTAAAGTATGGGAACCATATGGACGTGCCGACTACAATATTGCTGTCAGATGTGCTTGATCCATCTCCACTTAGTCCAGACAACGTATCCATGTCATACATGAGAATTGGCTCCCATGTGAGCGCGGGGTCCATAGCACGCTCGAATACTAAGCTGCCAACATAAGCATCACTCCCTATTCCGATTGTTATCCATTTGTATCCGCTCACGTCCATAGCTGGGATTAACAAATCATTTAGAGCAGATGCACTTAAATTCAAAAGATTATAGTAAAGATTTGGATCTGCCATGTTGCCTCCTACTCCCCTTGGATTGACAAACTAAACTGAGCGCCTGGAGTCGATGATCCTCCAATGACCCATCTCACACGGCCTGATGAGCCGATTTCCTCCCCTGTAGCGCACCCAGGACCGACTGAACGCCTGATCTGAACGGCTGTTGTGCTAGCACCCGAGACAGATACAGCACCCGAGTCGTACATGTTGAAGTACGTCACGCCATCAGCCCCGAGCCTATCAACAAAGATTTCAAGCGTCGGGCTTGTTCCTTGCTGGTTTGTGCAGTTCACATCTACTGCAATGGTAGAGCAGTTCCCCCATGAGATATTGCCTGTATCACTATTGCTTGTTTTCATTGCAGATGCTTGATTTAGTATCGTGGTTTTGCTCATTTT
>CBJMBI010000654.1:0-2643 GCA_966427955.1 uncultured Ktedonobacterales bacterium | reverse complement strand
TTAGCGAAGCGCCCCGTAAACCCCCTGGATTTATCCATGGGGATATAAGGGGCGTTCCTTTTGGGGTTAGGGGTTGGGCCGCGAAGGCGGGTGAGACTTTGTCTCACAGCTTCTATACGTTGGGTCATCCCAAGCCAAATAGGCATCAACAGCTCGTCTGAGAATTTCCGCAACTGGCAAGTTTTCTTCCTGGCTCCGTTGATCGAGCCGTTTCTTTTGTTGTTCGGTGACGTAGAAAGTGATTCGTTCTTTGGACATTTGTCCCATCTCCTCTTGACATTCAGCACTATTGTGATGTATAATTCTAGCATAGAGGAAAGGAAAAATCAATGTCTCCCGAAAAGAAACAGGCACAACCGAAGAAGGCTAGAAAGCAGAAGAGCCCTAATCTTCGTCACAAAGCATTCAAATTCCGTATCTATCCAACTGAGAAGCAGATTGGGAAATTGGGATGGACGCTCAGACGGTGCAAAGAGCTGTATAATGCTGCATTGCAAGAGAGAAGAGATGCTTATAAGATGTGCGGTGTGTCTGTTTCTTATTACACCCAGAACAAGCAACTCCCTGAGATGAAAGAGATACGGGAAGAGTATCGGGACATCCATAGCCAAGTCCTGCAAGATGTACTCACCCGTGTTGACAAGGCCATGGACAACTTCTTCAGACGGGTCAAGAACGGAGAGAAAGCAGGATACCCAAGATTTAAATCGGGAGACCGATACGATAGCTTCACTTACACCCAGAGCGGGTTTGAGATTATCAAGGGTAAGCTCAACCTCTCAAAAATCGGACGTGTCAAGATTAAGCTGCATCGCGAGATCCAGGGAACAATCAAGACCTGTACGATTAAGCGAGAGGCAGGCCAGTGGTATGTGATTTTCACGACTGAATATGAATTTAATCCCTCCATGGCTTTACATCACACAACAAGAGAAATAGGTGTTGATCTGGGAATTAACTCCTTTGCCGCTCTCTCAGATGGAACGTTCATAGAGAATCCCCGCTTTTACCGGAACGAAGAAGAGAAGATACAGGTTGCCCATAAGAAGATTGCACACAGAAAAAAGGGAAGTCACCGGAGGAACCGTGCGAAGAAGGAACTTTCTCGTCTCTATCGCAAAGTACGCAACAAGAGAAGAGACTTCCTGCACAAGCAGTCACGGAAGCTCGTCAACGAGAATGCAGTTGTGGTGTTTGAAGATCTGCAAGTCGATAACATGACTAAGCGTCCCAAACCCAAGCAAGACGAGAATGGAAAGTATTTACCGAATGGAGCCGCCGCAAAGGGTGGCCTCAACAAGAGCATCTTGGATGCAGGGTGGAGTGCTTTTGTCGCTCTCTGTACCAGCAAAGCGGAAGAAGCTGGCTGTACAATCGTCAAAGTGGCACCCCACGATACCTCCCAAGTCTGCTCTGCATGCGGGTGTGTCGTGAAGAAGGATCTGAGTGTTCGCTGGCACTCGTGTCCGCATTGTGGGTGTGAACTGGACCGTGACCACAATGCGGCGATTAACATACTCATCCGCTATCGTAAATCAAAAGGGGCAGGAAGTGTCCCACAGTTATCCCCCGTGGGGTAGCTGTAGAAGCCCCTGCATTTATGCATGGGGTGCTTCACCATAGTGTAGAGCGGTCTAGGGCACTAGACCGGAAAGGACAACGATGAACAAGACCGAACTCAAATCACTGGCCCAACGCATAGCAGCTAGTGAACAACCGCGTGAATTGCTAGAAGAAGATGCACTAGAAATATATCTTGAAGTGCGTAACATCTATCTGACCGAAGAAGAATTTTTGTATCTCGTTAATGAGATGCAACAGAAAGTACAACCATGACCGAACAAGAGCACAAGCCAACTGAACTTGGCACTACACTCATTCCCATACCTGCCAACGTTTGGAATGATTTCGTGCAAACATGCCAAGAGTCGGAGGATATCACATCTAAGGACTATCACATGTTTGCGTCAATTATCTGTATTGATGCGATTTCGTCCTACACTAATCGAAAGAAGAAGCGCAATGCCAAGAAGAAAGGACAACCATGAACGAGCAAGACCGTAAGGACAGCATCCTCGACAGCGCCTGGACGCGCCTTGAAATGGAAGGCATGCACATAACGAGCGTGCAACTATGGCACGCGTGTAACCACGAATACAGCTTGGAAGAGTGTACTGAGTGGATACGGCAAGTAGACGCTCGTTTGGATGCTATGGAAGAGAGGAGGAACGCATGACGCGTAAATGCCATTATTGCAAACAAGAACGTCCTGTACAATACTACATATCAGAATGGCAAAAGAGGTTTATGATCCCATTGCCATTTCCGTACTGTGAAGGGTGTGTTAAGCGCAAGGGAGGCTTGACGCTATACAAGGATTGGGTTGTGCAAACTGAGAGAGGATGTAGATTAGCGCCTGCAAATAATCCTGAGCTGAAGGCGAGAATATCCAAGAGAGGGAGTTGACGGCTCCCTCTCTTTTTGTGCCTCAGAAAGCGCTAGGATTGCATTCTGAGGGCTTTGGTGGTGGACTGTAGAACGGCTTACACATCCTGAGCGGTCCTCGCTGTTCATGCCTCATCAGCCGAGTCAAGGCACAACAAAAAGCCCGCCGTTGTCGTTGGGCGGGCTATGGGATTGCAC
>CBJMBI010000653.1:0-2647 GCA_966427955.1 uncultured Ktedonobacterales bacterium | reverse complement strand
ATATTTAAAAAGTTAGAAAAGGTGTATCAAGATGTTGAAAAACGCAAAGAGGAACTAGAAAAAGGAGTAAATCATCTCAAGGAAATACAAACCCGTTTAGCCAATGGGGATGTGCGTGCACGTGCTCAGATCACAAGTGGTGACCTCTGGCCACTTGCCATCGGCTTGAATCTCATGGCGGACCGGATGATGCGTTCTGAACATGACCAGAAACATGTACAAAAGTTATCCAAAGCAATAGTCGATTTGAGCATAGCATTGGAGGAAAATAAGGGATACAAGATCCCATTTATTCTTCCTACATCCTGTCTCGATGTCCCAGAGTTACATCACCTCTTAGCAGTCCTAGGTTTGAAGCCACCAGTAGGTAATCCCTCACCACCAACTCAGCTCTCACCAACTACATTCCAACATCAGCCGTTGCCATCGTCAGCGAACCAGAATAACTTTCCTCGCCCGCATCAGAGAATGACTTCATAACACCTTTCTGCTTCTATTCTATCAGGGCGGTAGTCATATCCAGGTGCTTTCGCATAATAGCAGCCTCCTCCATTTAGTCTTATCTGGAGGCTGCTATTAGTTTCTGTCCCCTCGACCTAACCAACTTTTATCCGCCATATCCAGATCGACCTAGGAACATTAATGAATTAAGAGCTTACCCACAAATCTTGATCTTGCTATTAATCAGAGAGACTTCAGCATCATCTTCAGATAGGCTACTAAGAACTTCACAGTGTATTTCAATCAAAAGCAGCACTGCTATCTGAAAGGTTGCTATATACCTATACGTTAGGCGCCTTTCTGGATTGCATTTGGCTCAGTAATGTTAAGCAACTATGCAAGTCTAATGGATCTACATTAGTACTAGTAAATGTCAACTACTTCAAAACCCAACCTATTTCTGATATATATAATATATGGATAAGTTCCAGCAAACAAGGAGAATTTGGAGGCAACACAACATGAACTCATTGCTGCTACTATGCACACGTATAAACTCAGGTCTGAAACGCTTGGTATCCATATTTCTTACGGCCATATCCTTCATGCTCCGTTATAACAGCCACACGATGCGCTTCGCCTTGTATATGCTGCCAAAATCAGAATATAGCTCAGACAATCTCAAGGAGGCATTACAATCACTAGACTAATTACTGCACCAAGCGTGCTCCGAGTCGATCTTCTCGTTAGAGCAAGCCCAGGCCACTCCTAATAGCTCGCTGTATTTTGAAAGAGACCAAGTTATATTTTAGGAGGAGATTACGCTCCTGCGACCAATTCAATCGGGAGGGGGGCTTGTCGCGCTTGGCTTTTTTTCCACTGCTGTATGCGTTTGCCGTTGAGAGTATAGAAGCCAAGCGCAATACCAAGCATCAAACACCCTATAACGCACACACCATTCCACTGGGCAATGCTCCAAGCAATACTTCCCAGCGTACAGCCTAGAGAGCCGCCTATACAGAACATAAATATATAGATAGTATTAGCACGGTTCCAAACCGCTGGATCGAGAGTGTATATCCTGGTCTCGTTAGCAACGTGATTGCTCTGAACCCCCAGATCAAGCAGGATAGCACCAATGATCAAGCCAACAATCCATTGACCAGTAAGCCACATCAGTACAAAGGACAACAGCGTAATCGGTAATGCAATCGCATAGGCATATCGTGCATCTTTATGATCAGTAAACTTTCCCACAAATGATGCTGCAAATGCACCTGCAATACCAACCAAGCCAAACAGCCCAACAATATTACTGCCATAATGATACGGTGGTGTCTCAAGGAAAAAGGAGATCGTCACCCAGAAAACACTAAATGCCCCACATATTAATATCCCAATAATACTTATTTCCTGTATTACAGGCTCATAACGAAACAATTGCCATAATGAGCCCAAAAGTCGTGGATAACTCACTTCGCTCTTAGCAGAGCGATCGTTAGGCAACAGGAAGCGCAGTGCTACGGCCAAAGCGGTCATTAGCATTGCAGCAATCCCATACATTGCTCGCCAGCCCAGATATGCTCCCACAAAGCCACTCACTACATTAGCTAACAAAGTACCAACGAGCACACCACTAACCATGATTCCAACAATGCGTCCACGCTCCTTCAATGGAGCCAGACCAGCAGCAAATGGAATGATCAATTCTGTGAGGGTGCTTGTTAAACCAACAGCAGCGCTAGCAATAACCAGCAGGGCAACTGTCGGCGCGGCAGCCATGGCAGCAAGAGCTGCAGCAAGAATACACAGTAGCATCACCATCAAACTGCGCTGATTATACTTGTCTCCCAATGGTGCGATTAGGATTAAGCCAATAGCGTAACCAAGCTGACTCAATGTGACAACAAATCCAACATGGTCAACTGAGACAGCAAAGCCACGTCCCATGGATGCCAGTAATGGTTGTGCATAGACCGTATTGGCAACCGAAAGTCCACAGGCAATTGCCATAATCCAGACCAGACGACGATCAATAGCTGTAGGCTCGTTCGACTTACTCTTAGGAGTTTCATCAAGAATCTTTTTTATAAATATATTTTTTTTTCTTTTATTATTTTTCTTTTCTAATTCTCTTTTTTCTGGCTTTTCTTTCTCTTTTGTAGCTTTCTGTGATTTGCACTTTTTTTTAACTTTTCTTTCGTTT
>CBJMBI010000652.1:0-2655 GCA_966427955.1 uncultured Ktedonobacterales bacterium | reverse complement strand
CACCACTTCCGCCTTGAACGATGCGAGGTCCTGCACGGCTTTTCCGTACACCAAACAGAGCATGGAATCGATGTAGATGTCGCAACTTTTCTTGATCGCAAGCACGTCATCAAGAAGTGAATTGCTATAGGCATTGAAGGCTCGATCAGCCTTCTTTAGGGCAATGTGAAGCTCGTTGATGAGTGCATTGGACTGCTTAATCAACTCCTCACTTTTAAGAAGCATCACCATTTCTTTGGTGTGGGTCTTCATATCCAACCAGTAGTTGTACATGGTGTTGTACTTGGTCAGAATTCCTTCATCATGCGCCTTCTTGTGAATCTCATACAAGGCATTGATGACAGGTGAGAAATCCACCAAGAAGTGCCTACCATCATCCCTAGAGCGCACTAGGTTGTAAAACTGAGGAATACCCAGCCCCTCAGAAACATACTTAATCTGTCCGTCAGTTCCTCTCACGAGGAGCGAAATCTCTGCGCTGTCCATTGTCGTCCCGTAGCTTATTTGAAATATCCCATACTTCCTTCAAAAGCCTGCCATTCCATCGGGGAGACCACCCTAGCCCCTTCCTCATTTAGATAGAGGTCTGTATAGCCCTCAAATGAGTGCTTAGCGCTATAAACGTGGATGTTAATCGTTCCTCCCCCATTGAAGTCTTCCCCCTTGTTGTTTTCTACCAAAAGAAGAAGCAGGTGATCGGCATTGAGCTGAACCAAGACTTCTGGAAGCTGCTCCTCTTGTATCTGATCAATAATTTCACCAGCACGGATTGCATAATAGCTAGTTCCACGCACATCGCACCCCTTCGCAATCTTGGTGAGAATATCGCTTTCAATGTTTGTGATCAGAGCTTTCAATTTTTCTTCTAGAGGAAGGTCAGCGGTCAGCATATCAATTCCCATGGTATAGACGCATCGATTCTAACCCCTCACATGGGCGCTGGGCAATTAGCACCCGTTGGCAAAAATGACAGGTAGCGTCGAGGTGGGAGCCGAAGTCTAATAGTGCTACCATTTCAACAAAGGAATTCTTGGTAGATTGCCAGCCCATCAGCTCGCCTTCTGCCAGTGTTTTTAGTTGATAGATCGAGCTAGAGCCATAGCTCGCAGTAATGTTTCTTTAAACTACAACCAAATGAAACCACATCGTCCCCACGGCCCTCTTCCAAGTGCGCTGGAAGCAAACGAACTGAAGCTAAGAGCATTTGAAATGATTCTCATCATCTTCTACATAGAAGATCTGCGACGCTTCATTCTCGGTGCGGTCCGCGCTACCGATGTACTTCTTACGCAAGATGACAGATTAAAGCAGCGAGATGGGGACGGCAAAGAGAAGGAGCCGAGCGAATCCAAGATTATGCGCATGGCAACCAAGGTGCTGGTCGACGAAGGCGTTATTTCCAAATCTGAGAAGACGGAATTGGTCACTCTAATCAACTACAGAAACGCCGTTGGTCATGAGCCGCATCAATTGACCGTAGACGTTGGCTCCTATTCTGACCTGGCTAAGACCGGGAAAAATTCAAGGGGATATGATCACACGATCCTTGAACGCGTGCAAAAAATAAGGGACAAGATCCACAAGGAAGTCGGCAAGAAATTCATAATGCCAATTGATTGTGGTTGCCTTATGTTTGAGGCAGCAGAGAAAAGTTACCTACTTGAAATCAAGCGACTTAAGAAGAAGATTTCAAAACAAATCAAGCAGTATAAGGAACAGGTTGACACAACCAATCAGATCATACATTCCATCCCAAAGGACTTGCTGGAGAAGGCCCAGCCATACCACCCTAAGCACTATAAGAGGAACGGGACTCTGACCGACAGCGGCATTGATTGCGTAAGCCAACTCTTTGGAGCAGGGGCAACGCCTTTGGCTGTAGCCCATCTGATGAAGATCTCGCTGAAATCCTCCAGTAAATGGCACCGGA
This sequence comes from uncultured Ktedonobacterales bacterium, assembly GCA_966427955.1. GTDB lineage: Bacteria > Chloroflexota > Ktedonobacteria > Ktedonobacterales > Ktedonobacteraceae > DASYAN01. The sequence continues at coordinate 725 of CBJMBI010000652.1, read as the reverse complement.
GATTCAAGCAAGGCCAGCCCGAGTAGGCACGAAGTCGCATTAAGATTTCTTCTTATTCGTCGGATCACCGCCCTCGGGGAGGTGCGTTGTTCTCACATCTTTTATCCTATCTTTAGCGATACCTACACCATCCTCATTCGGATCAGTGATTTTCTCCCACGTCTTCCGATGATTCTCTGGGAGTGGCGACAAATACACCTTGAAAAGTCGCTTCATCGTTGATTGATTACCTTCAAGCCCATCAACGCAGGCTCGTCTCATGGCATCATTACTAACGCCCTCCCATCCAATAAAGTATCCGGCATTGAACGCCATCTGGGATAGAAGCGTTCGTTGAGTGCGGCCATTTCCTTCGCGGAAGGGATGAATTCGGTTGAGCTCCACTAGGAATGCACCCGTGGATTCCGCGAAATCGTCCAAAGACATTCCAGCGAAAAAATTCTGACTGTGAGCCCTGGCGAAAAGCTCATCAAGCTTTCCAGCAATGTTCCCGTTTTTCTCGAAGTATGTGTCTCCTTTGGCAATGTCCACCTTCCTGAACTCGCCAGCCCAAGGATAGACATCACAGAAGACTTCGTAGTGAATTTTCTTCAGCGTGAGAGCATTGAATTCTCTCGGCGGGGCTTTCTTCAAAATCTCCTGGATAGCAAGAGCTGCACTCTCAGCTTCGATTTCCTCAAGATCTCTTGTGTTCTCGATTCCAAAGTTGTTGATCAACACACCAT
>CBJMBI010000651.1:0-2658 GCA_966427955.1 uncultured Ktedonobacterales bacterium | reverse complement strand
AGCACACTCACGCCGCAAGTTTGTACAGAGGAAGACATTAATTTACAGGAGGATACATGGAACAAGAGGAACTTACTCTAGATGACATAGTACAGAAGCTTGTAGATGATGAGATGGAAAAGTATTTTAACAAGCTCAACGAACTTCAGAAGCGTATTGAAGCACTAGAGCTAGAGTCTTACGAACTTAACAATCGTATCGAGAAATTAGAGCAAGCGCAAAGAAGCGTAGCAGAAGTTGTTATTCGTATTTGATAGGAGATTTAGATATGGCAGTTGAGATTGAAACCACAAGTTTTGTGATGATCCCTTTGGACAAGATTGTTTCCAAGTTGCCAGTACGAAGGCTGAGCGCATTGGGAATTAAGAAGCTTGTAGAGAGCATGAAGTGGGCTGGGTTTCTGGAGAACTACCCACTTATTGTATCTCTTATGGAAGATGGTACCTACCTACTCATTGATGGGAACCATCGCTATGAAGCCGCTAAGGAACTGGATATCTCTTTAGTCCCTTGCGTGATAAAAGCCAACCTTTCCGAACTTGACCGCTATAAACTGGCAATCCAAGCCAATACCGCTACAGAGTCAGCAACCTATCACAACCTCGTTACCAATGCTGAATTTATTTGGGCTAGGCTGGCAGAGGTGGATGAGAGAGATCTAGACAAGCCAGTAGAAAAGCAGAGGAAGAAGTACACACAATCTCAGGTTGGGGAAATGCTTGGATGGGGACGGGACAAAGTTACCAAATATGCTGATTTGCAAAGTATATGCCCCGAGGCTTGGAATGTTATTGTGACCACTTTTGAAAAAACTGGAACTTCTGACGAAAACGAAGTGGTCACAATAGATGTGACCACTTCCGCATTCACTGAGAGGCTTTTACGTTCTATTCTAGACTTGACCTCCGATCAACAAACCGAACTAGTGACCTCATTAGCCACCAACTCCAATTTTTCCAAGGGGAAGTTTAAAAACCTAGCAGAGAACTATCACGGTCGCAATCAAGCATACATCTATGCACTACAGAAACTCGGAGCTTTAGATACAGAAATAAGCAACGCCAAAATCAAGGAAGTCCTAGAGGACACTGAAGACAAAATAGCCAAAGACTTCCTAGGGGCGGATAGTGCACTCGAGCTTAAAGAGGCTATTTATAGCGGAGCCTATGATACTGACTGGACTCAAGAAAGGCACCCAAAGTTACAGAAGCTTCTTGACACTATACGTGAGGCATGGGAACGCAAGAATAGCATACGCATCATTCATGGTGACTTTTATGAAGAGGTCACAAAAATAGCCGATGGCAGTATTGACTTAATCCTAACTGATCCTCCATTCAACATCGCTACCGAGCGTGAATTTAACCTTGAAGGCCGCAATAACCGCTCCCAGGACTTTGGGGAATGGGATAAGCACGAAGCGGAAACAGAGTTCCGGTCTCTCTTCTTCACCTGGGCAACTGAGTGGAAACGTATTCTCAGGGACCAGGGCTCCGGCTATGTCTTCTGTTCTTACCGCTATGTGTCCTACTTGCATGATGTACTAGTGGAAGCTGGACTGAATGTGAAGGGCATGGTCACTTGGTATAAGACTAATCCAGGTCCTCAAATCGAACACGTTACCTTTCGCAATAGCTGTGAACACATTCTTTTCTTCATCAAAGGAAAATCAGGTCATACCTTCAACTGGCAAGGTGAAAACGAGATGCATGATCACATCAGTACACCTATCTGCTCAGGGAAAGAAAGGCTAGTAGACGCAAAAGGCGAAGTTTTACATCCCACTCAAAAGCCAATCTCGGTACTCAAGCATCTTATGGAGATTAGCAGTAACCGAGGTGACACGGTGTTTGATGGTTTTTCAGGTGTGGGATCAACCGGAGCGGTGGCTAAGGAGCTAAAGAGAAAGTTTATCGGAATAGAGAAAGATGATACTTATTTTGCTGCAATGCAGAGGAGATTAGCATAATGTGGAATGACTCACCTGACAAGAAATTAGAGAAATTGCAGAGATCTTGGGATGTAGAGTTAGCAGTTGCATCCTACCTTCAATCTCTTAGGTTTGGTGTTATCCATCGTGGCAAGGGTAACGGTCTAGAAAAACATGGTCCTCAGATAGGAATATCTAAACAGGTATTGGCTCAAGGGTTGCCAATACCTGACCTAGAGATCTTTTTTCTGTATCGCAGTACTCAGCTTCCCCCTCATAATTTGCCTACTAAATTTTTTGCAGACGTGAAAGAAAAACCTGCAGGATGTAGCTGGTATCGTACCAATGGTCGGTATCAATCTGGTATTGATCGCTATGCATGGGAAAACTACAAGAAATTTGAACGGGTTACTGACACCCAAACGGGGATCATTCATCTCATTCAACCAACATCAGATGAAGTACTAGATAGACAAGGTGCTCCACTTAATAAGCGTCCGGCTCCAACTGGACTTTTCTGGCATCCAATCCTACTCAAGACTGCTGACGAGCATGCACCGAGCCAGATGGTGTATTGGGGAATTGATGATATGCAAAAGATTGCTGAATTGGATCAAATCTTGTCTCTGCTATCTGGAGATATATCAGCATGATCTTCAGACCATTTACACTGGCATTATTTCAATAGGAGCTGTATATATGAAAGGTATTTACGAGTATAGATGCAC
>CBJMBI010000650.1:0-2663 GCA_966427955.1 uncultured Ktedonobacterales bacterium | reverse complement strand
TGCCACAAGACTGTAGAAGAGGCACGCGCCAGAGGCGAGACCGATCTGGAGGCCTCGGTCGTCAAGAACCTGACTGCCACCTACTATCAACTCATCGAAGTGGGCCTGGCCGCTCAACCTCCTCCTGCTGACCCATCGCCCAAAAAGAAAGGTAGAGTCAAACAAACCAAAGTCAAGAACCTGCTTGATCGGCTTAAGCGAGATGCTCCAGCCTTCCTGCTGTTCCTGAGCGATTTCCGCGTGCCTTTTACCAACAATGGCTCCGAACAAGATTTGAGAATGGTTAAAGTGCAACAGAAAATCTCTGGCACCTTCCGTTCCGAAACAGGTCCCATTGCCTTTTGTCGTATCCGAGGCTTTCTCTACTATGGCTAAACAGGGCTACCACCTCTGTTCGGTTGCACGTCAGATCCTTGCTGGGATTCCCCTCTCTCCCCTCGCCGCTCTCTAGTCTGCTGATCTCTGGTTCGCTCTTCATTGTTCCGGTTTAGAGAGTGTATAGTCACGGAAGATCAAGGAAGTAACAGTCAGGCTTGAGGAAGCCGTTGAGAAACGAGCAATCCTCTTTCATGGTTAAGTCAGGGGAGGAGTTACCGAGCAATAAAGGTGGTAACCTCTTTTACCTGGCTTAGGTGAAGTTCCCAGAACGTTGCCTGCACGCTTAATTTTTCATCACTCCAGTTCAGATCAAAGATACGCTCCCAACTGTTGATAATATGTTGATGATAACCAGGATCTGCGTGAAGTTGGTCGCGGGTCATGCCATCTGTCTCTGCATAAAATGTTTCGGCATCCTCATCGTTTGCACTAACATATCCCCTATTGAGTGGTATATGCCAAAGCATATAATCAGAAAGCAGAATTAGATGATCCTCAATCTCAAACTCAATGCGCACACCACGCTCTCCGGGTAAGAGATACCCAGAAGAGCGAAGATCTGGTCTTTTGCGTTTCACTCCATGCCACTGATACCAAGCCCACAAAGGAAATGCATCTGGATATGGGCGAGGTCCGACACGCTGCTCCATCTGTGCAGCAAGCCACTGGTAGGCAGTAAATATTTGACCCTCAAGCCAGTCCTTATCAATGTAGTTCAAATCTGTTGTGATAGTTCCTTGCGCTTGCAACACTTCCCAGAAATGGTAATTTTGAAGAGTCCAGAGTTTCAATGTTTATTTTTCTCCTCTATGCCCATTTCTTCATTATCTGCATATAATTTGTGTGTATCTCTCTCTTACCAAAGAAAGGTGTTATCTCTCTATGCAAACCCTTAAAATTTCCTCCTATTTTACCATCGAAGCTTCAGAATAGCTCTACAATAGCAATTCTGGGGCTTTGCTATTGCTTATCATGTTAATGCTCTGCAAAGCCATATGTTGCTCAAAATGACGAGTGGCATAGGACTTTGTGATGCAGGAGCCTCGATTTGCTGTTATTCTCTCTCATTCCATTCGTTCTATCAATGCACATCTATGTATTGATGTATTTTGTGTAAGGAAGGAACTCTTATGAATTATCCACCGTATGATACCAATGATCCTTATGGCTCTAATGATCCTCATAATTTTCATTCACAGCCAACGATGGCTGAGCAATATCCTCAATGGTCACAATCTGGACAATCATCGTATCCACAATGGGAACAGCAAGTTCCACCACCTCCACCGCCACCACAGTTCCCACAACAGCCTGGGCAATATTCACAAAGTGGGCAAAACTTCCCACCAGATCCGCCTCAGTACCCACAACTAGTACCAGATAAGCTACCATTCTTTGATGTCAAGGCCATAAAAGAGTATTTCAAGCGGCACCCTGAAGCACAGAAGAAACAATTTCTTATTGGATGTGGAACACTTATCGGGATATTTTTGCTTTGTGCTGTCTGTAGCGCGATTGGCAACATCAGTCAATCTCCTCAGCAGCCTGCTCCAGTACGTGTCTCGTCACCAGCACAGACTGCCTCAGATATGCCTACAGTAGTCCCTCTACCCACTGATACACCAACACCCACTCTTCCACCGATGCCACACCAGAAGCGACACAAGCACTAGTACAGCAATGAGTATAGCAACAACCAGCATCCGTGGGGATATGATTTCAACCCAGGGAATTACATCACTGCCCCACCGTCCGCATTTTGTAGCTACTTCTCCTACATCAAAAATTTTCCGAATGGGAGAAACCATGTGGAGGAATGCCAGGATGTGATGTAGAGCAAGTCCGGGGCATATCAGGATCTTGCTCTCATTAATGGCGGTAACTGGAAACTGCTGTATTCGCATTGAGAACGAGAAAGGACTAAGATAAGTAGCATTCATGTTTTTATTGCAATTGCCACTTTTGCTGGTGTTGTTCTCATCAAACAAACCAGAAAATGGCAGTTGTGTCAAACCTTCGCCTCATTAAAGAGTCTTGGCGAAGGTTTGCAAGAGAAACAACCCGTGCTCACTTTTGTTGGAACCTTGGATTGACTAACGAGCTCTCTGCTGTTGCAAGCGTGGCAAAACCACCGCATTTGCAAGCGGCAAGCAAAAACAAAAGCTACTTCCCTCCCCAGGAATACCTGTACTCTCAACCCAGATGCGTCCTCCCATGTTTTCAATGAACCTTTTACAAATATAGAGTCCAAGGCCTATCCCTCGAACTGGACCAGCTATATCGCA
>CBJMBI010000649.1:0-2665 GCA_966427955.1 uncultured Ktedonobacterales bacterium | reverse complement strand
AACCGGGCTTCTAGCGGCTCTCCAACGGACTACTGAAACACATCTTTTGCTTTCTCAAACACATTGCGGAAGATATTCTTATCATTCTGCTCGCGTTCGATACGCGCAAATTCTTCAAGCAAACGCTTCTGCTCTGCTGTCAGATTAGTTGGTGTGACCACCTTCACAATCACATGTTGATCACCACGAGCACTGCTATGCACTACGGGCACACCCATCCCCTTCAAACGGAACGAACGATTGCTCTGTGTCCCTGCAGGAATCTTCAGGATAGTGTTTTTGCCATCGACAGTGGGTACCTCGACCTCATCTCCGAGAGCCGCCTGAGTAAAGCTAATTGGCAGCTCATAGAGGATATCATTACCCTGACGCTTGAAGAACGGATGTGACTTCACAGTCAGAACAACATAGAGATTCCCTGGTGTCCCGCCACGAGCGCTGACTTCGCCTTCGCCAGTTACACGAACATTGATCCCATCGTCGACGCCAGCAGGAATATTGACCACCACGCGACGATTATTGCGAACACGCCCCTGACCACGACACTTATCACAAGGCGTAGTAATCACAAAGCCCTCACCGTGGCAGCGTTCACACATCGCAACATTGACAAACTGACCAAAGATCGATTGCTGAACACGCCGGATCTCGCCAGTTCCTTGACAGGCAGAACAGCGAGCTTTGGATGTACCGGGCTGTGAACCGCTGCCCCGACAATGGGAACAACTTTCCCAGCGAGGCAACTCGATATCTTTCTGACAACCGAAGACAGCCTCTTCAAACGTAATCGTAAGTTCGTAACGAAGGTCGGCCCCTCTTTGTGGGCCTGAGCGTCGTTGCGCACCTGCTGTGCCAGCGAAGAAAGTCTCAAATAGATCATTGATCGTATTGAACCCACCAAAGTCACTGAAGCCTGCAGCGCTTGCACCATTGCCCAAACCGGAATGGCCGTAGCGATCATAGGCGGCACGCTTCTGGGGATCACTCAAGACTTCGTACGCCTCATTAACTTCGATGAAGCGGGCTTCCGCTCCCTTCTCTTTATTTGCATCTGGGTGATATTGCTTAGCAAGCCGACGAAAAGCTTTTTTAATTTCCTCTTCGCTAGCAGTGCGCGATATTCCCAGAACATCGTAATAATCTCTTTTACTTGCGGCCATTTGGAGGTCCTTTACGGTCAGAAGCAAAGCGCAATTTGATCTGCGCTACTAAACATGACATTCATTTTCTAACTACGAAGGATATTAATTTATTTTTAAATACTATCACAAAATAGCATGGGTACGCAATAATAATAGCCTACATGGGGCTTCTTGTATCATCGTTTATCGCTATATACTAGGTAGGCGCATGCTTGCGTACAAGATGACCTTGTCATCCTTAAAGGCCAACGAGAGAGTACTGGACAAGAAAAGTCCGGTACTCCCTTGAGGAAACTGAGTAACAACTCACGTGCCTATCCAAACTGCTCAACGCAATGAATCGCTAAGGGGAGGGGCATGAGAAATCATGCCCGCTGCCCTCTACTACATCTCTTTATATTCACCTTCAATGGTATCATCCTGGACACCCTGGCCTGGGTCAGTTGGCTGCGGATCTCCACGGAACTCACCACCAAACTCGCTACCAGCGCCGGCGCCGGCACCAGTCTGACGATAGATTGACTCACTAGCTTTATAGAAGGCCTGTTCCAGCACCTCACGGGAGGACTTGATTTTCGCTACATCATCAGTAGCTAGAGCCGCACGAACATCAGCAATCTTAGACTCTAGATCGCTCTTCAGTTCACTCGTTAGTTTATCGCCCAATTCAGCAAGGCTCTTCTCGCAGCGATAGGCGGCACTATCGGCCAGATTGCGCTCTTCGACTTCTTCCTTACGGCGCTTATCATCAGATGCGTGGGCTTCGGCATCTTGAACCATTTTATCGATCTGTTCCTTAGACAGACCACTCGATGGCACAATAGTAACCTTTTGCTCCCGGCCAGTCCCCTTATCGCGTGCGGACACATTTACAATACCATTTGCGTCAATATCGAAAGTAACTTCGATTTGTGGGACGCCGCGTGGAGCGGGTGGAATGCCATCGAGAATGAAAGTTCCAAGAGAGCGATTGTCCTTAGCGAATTCGCGCTCACCCTGAAGAATATTGATCTCAACGCTCGGCTGATTGTCTGTAGCAGTTGAGAAGACCTGACTCTTCTGAGTTGGGATGGTAGTATTGCGCTCGATCATACGGGTAAAGACGCCACCTAATGTTTCGATACCAAGTGAAAGTGGAGTTACATCAAGCAGCAAGACATCTTTGACATCACCAGTAAGCACACCAGCCTGGATAGCTGCACCGATGGCGACAACCTCATCTGGATTTACACCACGATTGGGTTCACGGTCGAAGATACGTTTCACCAGCGTTTGCACAGCTGGCATACGTGTCTGACCACCAACCAGAACGACCTCATTGATATCTGCGGGGCGAATATCGGCATCCGAAAGTGCTCTAGTCACTGGGACACGCGATTTCTCAATTAAATCCTCAACCAATTGTTCCAATTTTGAGCGCGAGAGAGTCATCACAAGATGCTTGGGACCACTGGCATCTGCAGTGATGAATGGCAGATTGATTTCTGTCTGCATCGAGCTAGAGAGTTCTTTCTTTGCCTTCT
>CBJMBI010000648.1:0-2673 GCA_966427955.1 uncultured Ktedonobacterales bacterium | reverse complement strand
GTACTTCCTCTGGTAGGCAGATAGACAACAGGCTACAATTGGCACAACGAGCCGCCATCTTGCCTGAGAGCGGCGGTGGAGGAGTTTCAAGCTCTACTATCTGTAATGCACGTGTGATAGCAGCTCGTGTCTTGTCTCGCAACTGCTGTGTGAATGGAACTTTCACTCGTCGCTGTGAGCCCATAGCATAGATATAGCCGCAAGGAATAGGCGGTTTGTTCGGCTGTCGCTCTTCCAGACAGAGAGCTTGTGCACAGAGTTGGATATGATCGCCCTCCCACTGGCCATGGCGTCCACGCTTATATTCCACCGGGACAAGTACACCTGACCGCTCTTCAACTAGGTCAGCAAAGCCGGAAAGGTGTAATGTTTCACTTGCAAGGTACAACTGCGTAGTCTGGATCACTCCTTCTGCTGTCGTGCGAGTTCCTGGTTGATGCACCTGCTGGTGTGCCAGTATCCCTTCCAGCATAAATTCGTTAACCAGCATTTCCCCCTGCACAACCTGGTAATAGAACTTCCGTGGACAGTACTCAAGCGTGTTGAGCGAGGAGATGGGAATCATCTCCACATAAGATGCCTTTGTCATTCTGTATCACCATATCTCATAACTCGATTTATCGCGCCTGTCGTTCCCCCGTTCTCGCGGCATCTCTTGCACATGCTTTCCCAGAATACTCGTTTGCCGATATGCTCGCAGTTGAACCCCATCATGGGTGGCAAAGACCTTTCTCCGTTCTCCAACGGGACGCCAGTAGTGATTCACAAGCCAGTCGCGTACTTTGCCTGGATGACGCTTGCTTGCCCAGCGTATTAGCCGCTGCTCTATCAGATCATCGTACCGACCCATGACCGAAGCTTCGACGATCCCATTGTAGTAGGTCACCCATCCTACGATTAGTGGATTGAGTTCTGCAATGACCTGTGCTTGTGAAGCTGTTTGCAACCGCTGTAACCTTTGATCAATGCTCGCTAGATGGCGTTCGCTAGCTTCCTCGCTGGGATTGACTCTCGTTTTCACTTTGACCTTGCTGGAGAATGAGGCCTTCTGTCCACGCTGACTCTTGGGGATTTTCTCTTCGAACTCTTGGGAAATGTTGAAACCCAAGAAATCAAAGCCGATCTGTTCCTGATAGGGCGTCAGGGTATGCGCAAAATGTGTTTCGTGGAGGTGTAATCCTATCCTCGCTAACCAGCGCCTGATACTCTTGACAGCCTGTTGCAGCTCTTTCAGGTCAGAATGCAAAATCACAAAGTTGTCTGCATAGCGCACCAGAAGTGGCCGTTCTTTGCTTTGACCGCTGCTAGTGCCTTCTGTGACTGCTGTCTCCATTCCATGCAGTGCAACATTCATAAGCAGTGGCGAGAGAACTCCTCCTTGAGCTATCCCGGTTTCACTGGAGAAGACGAGGTTACCATCTATTATCCCCGCAGTAAGCCAGGCGTTAATGGCTTGTCTGAGTGCAGGAAAGGTTTGCAGCTTTTCTAGGATCACTTCCTGCTTGACGTGATCAAATGCTCCCTCAATATCGGCACTGAATACAAAGGTAGGATGACGTTCAATTGCTACTACAACGGCAGCTATTGCATCATGGGTGCTACGACCAGGACGAAAGCCGTAGCTATGCGGTTCAAATCGCATCTCCCATTCTGGTTCGAGCGCCAATTTGACTAGCGCCTGCTTGCAACGATCGATCATTGGCAGGATAGCCAGCGGACGCCGTTCTGCTGTGCCCGGCTTAGGGACCCACACCCGCCGAACTGGATCGGGGAACTGATGTTTCCAGTTTTTGGGGTGGATGGTGGATGCCATAGCCAGTTGCTCCTGTAGAGTGAGAGATTTAACCCCGTCGACTCCCGCCGTATTCCTGCCCTGGTTCTCCTTGGTCACTCGGCGAACTGCCAGCAGACGAGCTGCCTCTGATTCCATCAGGCGCTGCTGCAAGGAGTGAACTGCCTGTTTATTGCCATGCATGCAGGCTTGAGAGATCTGCTTCTGCATGCGCACCACCTGCTGCTCCAATGAGGTCCATGGCAAGTTGTTTCGGAGCTGGTTCCTAGGGGCTTGACGCTGATTTGCGGATGGTTTGCTCTCCTTCATCCTGTGTGCTTGACTCACTTTCAATGCAGAAGAGATGATACAAAGCAGCAGTTAGACGTTACACACAAAACAATGCTTATTCCTTTGCTGCACACTCTCTTGATCCTCGTAAATACTCATCGACCCGTTGTTTTCGTAGACCTGGATGGGCACATGCCTTCTCGCATCCGTATATTGGTTAATCAACGTATCTACAGCCATCGTCGCTAAATACGTGTTTAGCGTCTTTACCGCAGGCTCCTTGACATCTTTTCCTGTGACATATCCCCTCTTCACCAATTCTTCGCGAATAGTCTCATTTGGATGTCTCTCGCTTGCAATCTTAATAGGATTGATCCGCTTGAGGCAGTTGAGACACAGATAGTCCCCCACTCTGGTGGTAATCACCTCTCCACTCATATCTTCAACCTTATTGCCTTTCACAGTGATGTTTACTCCAACAGATATGAGTGGCACAAAATACTGTAATGATAGTTCCTGAACTCTGCGTCTACTTGAATGATTATCGGTTGCCACAATGATCCAGTCAGAGAGTGCCAGAATGCTTTCTATCGCCTTATCGTGAACATCAC
>CBJMBI010000647.1:0-2676 GCA_966427955.1 uncultured Ktedonobacterales bacterium | reverse complement strand
TGGGTCTTTGTCCCTCTCATGCCATGCACAGATCATGTCGTCATCTTGATCATCCCATACGAGGACATCCGAGTCCTCAAATCGTTTTGCCATCTTTCGCCTTCCTGCCAGATATGGTATACTGGCATCAGTCCTATCATTATCTAAATGAGCCTGCTAGGGGTCTCGAACACCTCTAGCAGGACACCACACTACTCAATTATCCCGCAACGGTTGTGTACGTCCTTCATTCCTCCTCACGATCTGCTCCAAATTACGCACTACGTTTACTACCAGCCTTACGCGTCTCATCAGCTCTAGAGCTAAGGCTACCAGCAATACAGCCAGTAGCCTGTTGGACATCCTACGAAACATCTGCACCCCATGGCTTTGTCAGCAGACAAACCAATTCGCTCGACAATCCCGAGTCGAACAGGAAAACAAACATATTCTTGATCTGCTCAATTGACAAGGACTCAACTCCCTCTTCTTCTAAAAGAAAGAGTGTCTCATGAAACCTCTCTTTCTTCTCACAGAAATCTACATGAATGTTAACCTTCTCCCATGCAGGAATTACGTCTTTACACCTTATACAACTCGCTGCCATGATTTAGCCTTTCTTGTCCTGCATTGAACTGGCGGCCAGCGAACCAGCCGCCCAACGCGCTACTTGGATTGACGGATGAGCCGACGTGCAATCTCTTGAGTAATCGCACTAATTTCATTTTGGATACGATCACGCATAGCCACTAACTGTTCGTTGGTCAACTTGTCCAGATCGACATCCTTACGGCCAGAAACTTCTTTTGACATATTTTACCTTCCGCTCAACTGAGCACTAACTACCAGGCATCTAGCCTGTAGCTGCTCACCACGCAGATGAGCAGACCAGACCAACGCGCTACGCCACCTTCAGCGAGAAGAAGTCAATCTCCTCACCATTCTTGTCTACCCACCACACGTACCCATATCCTCTTGCCTGGACTTCCTTGACAGAGTTGTCGAAGTCCTGTTGTGCATCCCTCTTGCGAGGGAAGGGATCCAAGACGCCATCGATAGAGCACTCGACAATGTAGTTTGCTTTCATGTTCTACCTTTCTGCTGCACTCGGCAGACGCGAGACTGCATTTCCATCAACAAGCAGACCACGCTCTATCATCTCGTTTTCGATGTAAGCCCGATGTCTTAGGGCTTGCTGTGTTGCCTCTGGATTCCTCTCATAGGAGAGAAATTCCTGAGTTCCTTCCCAATCGATCATCAGAATTTCATTGTATTGCTGCTCTTGCTCATCCCTGCTGGGTATCTTCGTCTGCATAATGCTCCTTTCTGCCTGCACTCGGCAGGATACTCCTACGCTATATCCTCACATAACCCTTGGCTTGCAAATCCTCTACGGTGTAATGCACGCCGACATCCTCAAGTAGCGCTGTGATTGCATCGAGAACTTCCTTGTCCTCAACAATCTTCTCTACAACATTTACGAACTTATTGACGTATGTGATTTTAACCCTTATCTTCTTCATGCTACGCTACTCCACACGGATTGAACTCTGCTACAAATGCCGCTCTACGCTTGTCTTGCTCAATCTGCTGCTGAGTGATAACCGTCCACTCGTACCGACGAGTCGTGTGGTTCCATCGGCGCACTCGGGTTGCAGAGGACTTGTGGGCTACTGCTGTTTGTGTTACCATACAAAAAGAGCCTTTCTGACTCGAAACTAGGAACCTTAACGGTTCTGATGGACCCGCTTGCTGGATTGATTTGACCGTCTCGCCAGTAAGCGGGTTTTGTTTTAATAAGGCAACTCTTCAAGATCAGCTTCATTAACGGTGATCTTTTGATCCGGTTCGACATCAGCAACCTCTTCGTAAGGTACCAAGACCTCAGATTGCTCTCTCAACCATTCCAGAATTGCTTGACCTTCTGGAGAGTCGAGCTTGTATATTTCCCAATTGCTATTGGAACCGCTAGCTTCGACGCCTCCTGTGATGTCTCTCGTGTAGAGCCTGATATAACTGTAGTTATACGCGTAATCAGGTTCGCAGATCTTTACACGGATAATATCCGCACGATTGAAAATGTCACATCCAATTTGTATGAATTGCTTCATATACTGCCTTTCTTAACTTCTGCTTAGACACTCTGCCTAAGCTAGTGGGGATACGGCGATTTGAACACCGTGGCTGGACTTACCGAAGGGCGCAACCTTCAAGGACTCACCAGACCTGACCAACTCATCCCCTTGTTTTCCTTGAGTCCCGAGTGCGCATTGTCGCTTAATATTCCCGCTCAGCTCTGTCACGTCGCGCTACCCTAGTCCCGACTCGAAGGTATGAAATTGTCGATTGTTCTGTACTCAGCAGCCCCGTAAGGCTACCGGCTAGTCGACGCTTTACGTTTTCGTTTCGCTGTAAGCTTTTTGTCTCGCTCGTGCTTACATGAGTAAGTATAAACCCTATCGAGTTATTTTGTCAAGGGCTTTTTGACGAGTTTTTCGACCAATTTCTACTTGTAAAAAAACTCGTTATCTGTTATCATATTGACAAGCCTTATAGAGTTATACAGAAAGGAGGTTAACATGCCAGGAGAAGAAATTTTCAACCTACAAGACTGGTACGGCCCCAAAGAAGCTGCTGAACGTTTAAGCGCCAATAGCGGAAAACCCATAGACATGAGCTATGTACGCACACTCGCAC
>CBJMBI010000646.1:0-2676 GCA_966427955.1 uncultured Ktedonobacterales bacterium | reverse complement strand
TTGTTTTGAGGCCAGAGGCATGTAGTGTGCCATTGACCTGAGAAGGAAGGGATAAAATGACAGCGGGAAATGCCTCACAATGGCAGGAAAACATAGCTGATATAGCAACAGGGATTGACACGCTTGCTTCAGCGGGGGCGGGTGTGCAGTATACCGATGGAGCGGCGGCTCCTGCTCATCCTATTGGAAACGAACTTGTATTCAATAACGGCGGCACCATGACGGCTGTGAGTGCGGCTAATCCACTGCCAACAAGCGCAACCGTCAATCCGCCTGCAAACCAACGCGTCAATGCGCAAGCCAACGACTTCCTAACAGGCTCGATTGCCGATCTGGCTACGCTCCTTACGCTAGCTGGCACACCGACGGATGCGAATACCGTCAATAGTCTTATGGGCCGATTGACCAAGATCAGAGACCTACTCAATGCAACACTAACCGTTAACGGTTCTGTTACCGCTAATGCAGGCACAAACCTCAACACATCAGCGCTCGCACTGGAAACGGGGGGGAACCTTGCAGCAGCTAAAGCCGATCTGGATACTCTTGCTGGGGTTGTCTCATCTAACAAAGCTGCTGTAAAAAGCGCCACTAATGATATTGTTGATTTAGCTACACTCCTAGCACGTCTTACAGACACCTTTGGGAATAATACGGCTATTAGTGCAGCTACAACCTTTGGATCTATCCCTCTTGTGTCTGCTATAGCAGCGAACTCGTCTGCAAATCTCACAAACAGCTCTTATCAGGATACCTTCATTGTTCAGATCAATGTAGCTAGTGCGTTTGTTGGCACAATCGGTTTCTATGGCTTGTTGCCAGATGGTAGCACACTTCAGCAGATTAATGCACATCAGAGGGCAACAGCTACAAATGCGAATAGTACAGCCATTAACACAGGTGCGGCGATTGAACAAACATGGGAAGGGAGCATAGCTGGATTTAAGGCTATCTATGTGGTATGCACAGCGTTTACGAGCGGTTCTGCAAGCGTGCAGCTTGGTCTGACAGCATCACCTTATGCATTAGCCATATTAAATACCGTTGCGATGAATTTGACTCAGGTGAATGGTTCATCCATTGCGCTTGGTCAGACGACAAAAGCAAACAGCTTGCCTGTAACGCTCCCAAGCGATGCAACAATACCAGTCAATACAGGCACTCCATCCACAGAAACAAATGTTAGTGTTGGCACTTCTAGCGGTCAAGTCTTGGCTGCAAACACAAACGCTAAATACCGTGCATTCTGCAATGATAGCTCAAACACGATTTATCTAGCATTTGCAGGTACAGCAGTAGTAGGGAAAGGAATACGTCTAAATGCCAATGGAGGATCTATCATGTTCGATAGATATGTACCTACAGGAGCGGTAAATGCAATTGCAACAGGGGCAAGCTCTAACTTGACAGTCACGGAGGGTTAAATGGGCAATATATCACAAACGCCGTTTATACCATCCCCGCTTATCGTGGGTTTCCCTGGGTCGGAAAGTGCAGCGGTAACAGCAGCGGTAACAGCAGGAGCGGCATACTTTTCTCTTGTCAATCTTCTTGCTCCGGTTACTGTTACGCAAATGCGTGTATGGTTTGGTAGCTCTCCAACTGGAAATGTTGATATGGGTATTTATGACAGCACAGGCACAAATGGAAAGCCTAACAATTTGCTAGGGAATACAGGGGCTAACGCGGCGGTAGCAGGACTGTTTACAAAAAGTCTGACTGCCAATCTCTTGCTATCTCCCGGGAATTATTGGCTGGCAGTCGTAAATACAGCTGCAAATTCATTGTCTACTCGCGGATCATCTGCGGGCGGCGCGATGTACATAACGGCTGCAACTAATTTGACAGTACTACCATCTACAGCAGGAACGGTAAACGACACTTTAACCCTAATTCAAGAATATGCTCTTGTTTCAGGTGGATATTCATGAGAAGAAAATATGACAGTAAAAATAGGCATGAACTACGGTCATCAGCCTGCATCAGCCTATAGCGGTGCCCAGGCTGATGCGGACTTTGCCTACCTAAAAAGGCTTGGTTTTACCAACGTAAGAATCGCTATGCCGCCATACGACTCGACTACTTCTCTGCCTAATGTTCAGGACATGATTGTTCGAGCCATAGCGCATGGTTTTTACGTCGTTGCAGGGGTGACATCTGGCTTCGGAACAGGGACAATTACAAGCGCAAGATGGGCAGCGCATAACTCATACGTTCAGAACACGTTTGCACCATGGTGTCAGGCAAATAAAGTATCAGAACTATGCTTGGACAATGAGGTAGAGTTACAGATATCCAGCCAAGTTACATCGTCCCAAGCAAGATCTGATATTCGATCATTAGCTAATACCATAAAAACAAACAATCTCTTCACTGGCAAGGTAAGCTACAGCACTGCCAATCAGACAAGTATTGTGACTCCTTGGTACACCGCAAATGAAGGAATAGGAGTTCTAGACTTAATAGGTTTTAATACCTACTTTACAGCCTCCGCTCCACCTGCAAGTTCTTCATTCTCTACAGCATGCTTTAATGTTTCAAGCGGTATTGGAACCAAAGCATATATATCAGAGTTTGGGTGCATTACTAATGGTTTTAGTGATTATGGCGAGGAAACAGCGTGGTATAACGATGTCATTAATAGAATAGCATGCATGCAGCAGCAGATGCAAAACA
>CBJMBI010000645.1:0-2677 GCA_966427955.1 uncultured Ktedonobacterales bacterium | reverse complement strand
AGGAGTTGCCGTAGGGCTTGCCACTGCGCTAGGAGTTGCCGTCTCTATTAGAGAAATACCGTTGCTAAGTAAAGACATATGTGTGTACCATTTACTCCTTGAATGTGCTAGTAGTGTTATAGTTGGTGTATAGTTGTTATACGCTGTTGCGAGCTATGCAGTTTCGAGGCTATTATAACATACGGTTGCTGATGATATTTTTTAGCAAGGTTAGTTGTACTAATCGATGTACCCTTTTCTACTAGTCCACAACTTCCAGCAAGCTCTCCTATCACATCGGCTGGAGTCATATGGGCCTTGCGGAGTGGTTCAAGGCCCATACTTTGTATTCGTTTAGAGAGACGTTTTCCTTCTTGGTCTAGCAGCAGTGGAACGTGTGCAAAAGTAGGAATGGGAAAGCCTAATGTTTCAAAAAGGAGAATCTGGCGTGCAGTGGATTGGAGAAGGTCTGCACCTCGTACAATCTGATTGATACGCATCAGTCCATCGTCAACCACAACTGCGAATTGATAGCTAAAGATCCCATCTGAACGGCGGATGATAAAATCGCCAACTTCTTGCTGGACGTGCTGGCAGATTGAGCCTGCGATAAGATCGGTAAAGCTGATAATGCGCTCATCATCAACGCGAAAGCGTAGAGATGGCCGTCGTCCATTTGCCTCATGTCGTCTACGCTGAACCTGGGTCAAGTAGCGGCATGTTCCGGGATAGCGTGATCCATCACTTCCCTGCTGAGGGGCACTTGCTGTATGGGCAATCTCAGCACGGCTACAATAACAGGGATAGAGGAGTTCTGCCTCTTGCAAGCGTTGGAAATAATGCTGGTAGATTTCTAGGCGCTCGCTCTGTGTATAGGGAGCACATGGGCCGTCACAATCTGGTCCCTCATCCCAGTCAAGACCGAGCCAGCGCAGATCGTTGATCATGCGTTGGGTTGCACCTAGTCGTACACGTGGGCGATCGAGGTCCTCAATTCGCAGCACAAACTGACCGTCTGCACTACGAGCAAGCAGCCATGCAAGCAGTGCAGTGCGTAGGTTCCCCATATGGAGATCGCCAGTTGGGCTGGGTGCGTAACGGCCTCGCACGCATTGTTGAATTATCTGTGACATTTCTTTGAGTAGAATAGGACTTTTCTCTGTTTCTAGAAATGAAGTGGAATGTTGTGCAGCGAACCGCTCGTTTGCTTGATAGAATAAGTCAGCCTGGGATCGCTGCGTCTGCTGGATTAACCAGACAAGCCATGTTCGTCATGCCAAACCAATGAGGAATCGCGTTTCCTAATGCTACACTCACTAAAACAATTATTAGCCCCACTATGGATTCTAGAATTAGTCTATTGGATTCAGAAATTTTACGTTCATTTCCAAAAGACCACATACGTATCAATCCAGCTGTAACAACACCATGTACTGCTATTGCAATTCCTAATGCCCTGAGAACACCAATAATGGCAATTAAGCCTCTTAGGGTGATGGTGACAAAAGGGTCATTGCATAGAGCATAAATTATACCAGAAGTAGCAAATGTACTTGTATTGGAAGTGGTGGTAGTCTGGATTCCAGCATGAATAAGCGATAGCGAAACTATTGTTTTCCCCTCTTTCTGAAAACGAAAGTTGTCTGTCTTAATACAGAGATCGGCTCTCTCTTATTATGTAATACCATGTTAAGTATGCTCGAGTCTAGCGAGATTGAGGGACAAATTTGTCAGTTTAGGCTGTATGCTTTTCTTTCGGTGGATCTTTCCAGAAATCCCATATTTCTGGAAAGATCTAGATGATATTGCTGAGTAACTCGGTGGTAACGCTCGGGTGTACCAAGCAATATCATCCATACTTGTGAAATCAGGAAATAGCAGATAGGAATGGTAATACATTTAATTGTGCGAGTCCTACCTGCCCTACGGCCTCAATGGGGCTACAAGCAATGGAGAGAGGTTTGCCATTCGAATCGTGTTTGGCTGTATTATCAACGGTGAAATACCATTGGTTAGAGATAGTTGTATCCTGCTGGTCGCTAAATGGCATAATTGCGGTTGCATTACCCGTATCATCGGATGTTGTTTGTAACAGGAAAAGTGTTGGTCCTGTACAACTTCCGCCTCCATGAATATTCATAGCTAAAGTTGTCTTAGGTGGGGCACCGACAATATGAGCTAGCAAGTTCAGCGTATGTGCTGCAGAATTCAAGTAGAACACTACTAGGCCTTGAATAGTGTTCTGTGTTGCAGGCGTCGATGTTGTTACTGTCTGTGGTGTCGCTGTCGGGTTAGCTGACTGTGGTGTTGTCTGACTTGCTTGAACTGGACACAAGAGTGCTTCTGCTATCAGTCCTGATGAGTCGGTGGACTGAATAGAACCACAAGCAATCGATAGGGGCTTGCCATCGGGTCCTTGTTTCGTATTATCCTGAACGTTGAAGAACCAATTCTTGGGGATCGTAGTATCCTGCTGATCCTTAAAGGTCATAACTGCGAATGCATTACCTGTATTGTCAGATGTAGTTTGCAGCATATACAGTATAGAGCCTTTGCAGCTTCCATCTCCATGCACGTGCATGACCAAAGGGGTATTGGGTGGGGCGCCGAAGATGGCTGTCTGGACAGCCAAGGTGTGTGTGCTAGGATCCAGTTGAAGTGTTGTAATTCCCTCAGTAGTACTTTGCTCTGTTGATGG
>CBJMBI010000644.1:0-2685 GCA_966427955.1 uncultured Ktedonobacterales bacterium | reverse complement strand
GCAGTGCTTTACAGAATGCTGTGAGTGTTGCAACAATGGTCCTCTCGACTGATACACTGATCACTGATAGCCCAGAGGAGTCTCACGCTGGTGCTGGCGCTGGCGCTGGTGCTGGTATGCCCGGTATGGGTGGTATGCCTGGTATGGGAATGTAGCTGTACCTCGCTTTTCCGCTTTCGAAAGAATTATAACGAGTCCATCTCTTCCTAAGTTTGGAGGAGATGGACTCTTTTTATGGTTTTACACAAGATAGACATCAAGTTGCTAACAGCCTTGGAAATGGCTCGTGTTGGTCATCCTCTTTCTCCTCTTTCTAGCCTACCTAAATCGTTACATCTATGTTATAATTACATTACAGCTAGAAACCTTATTTTTTATCTCTGCATTTAGCTGAATTGCTGAGTTTAGATAGGTAGTTAAAGGATGATCTTGCAGCCAATTCAAACCACTGAGTTAGGGAAGCTCTCTATTGGAAGACCAGAGCAGCTTCTTGCAGAAACCTTAGGCACAGAGTTGCAAGGCAAAGCACGACTCATACTTATCTTATCTCCATTCCCACCAAACGAGAAAAAAAAGTCAAACAGGCTGAAAGTAGACAAACATCGCAGCAGAGAGAAATTATACTATCCATTTGACAGTTCGTTCCTCATGAAGATGAGAAAGATTTTAGTACCAGCAATGCTCTATATCCACCTACAGAAAACCATCAACATCCAGTTCTAAGCCAAGAAGCAAGTGAGGAGAAGATTGATGAAAGGAGGACAGGATGATGTTTTTAAAGCCGTGAATGCTTCCTTTTTGTCATTAGCTTGGGTGAAACTTAGGTAGGCTAACCTCTAGATCTTGTTAATACTAACCGTGAAGTCAAAGGAGGAAAATAAGAACTAGCTAAAATCTTTGACGGATTTTTATCACTGGGATAGTAAAGGAGCAGCCTATATGCGCCAAACCCTGCATCTTTTCCACCGTCAATTGATGTTCACGATTATTGCAGTAATTATCTTGCTAATACTAAGTGCCCCATTATCACCGCTAGCCCTCGCATCTCTTTATTATTTTGGCAAAGCGACATTTGTGGCAAGAACACATATAATCGCGCAGCAGCCAAATCAGCAATCATTGTTAATCGTCTTACTTGATCGTTCAGGTTCTTTGGTAGGTGGAGGAGGAACAGACCCAACAGACCATGATGACTATAGTACAAGTGTTACACGTGCATTAGCCGACTTATGGCCAGGGAAAATGGTGGTCATCACTTTTCCTAAAGTCAATCCACTTGTTGATGATCAGGTAGATCAGCTTGGTCCATATGATCTAGCCACCGATTCGACGCAACGCCAAACACTGAAAAACAAGATTCCTGAACCTGACCCCAATGGCAATACTCCGCTCGGTCCAGCAATGGATCGAACTCTGAAATATTTGCAAAAAGGACCAGTACCAGCAGGCTCACAGGCTATTATTATTACCGACGGCTTGCCACAGACATCAGAAGATACCGACGGTACGCAAGAAAAGACCCATATAGAGAATGACCTTCTAAGCAAGTTCCGCCGATTAGGTGTGCCCATCCACACCTTTGGTCTCAAGATTACCAGTCCAGACGCACAAAATCTCCTAAGTACCATTGCCGAACAAACGGGTACACACTATACCCCAGTGCAAAGTTCTACTGACCTAGCACAACGAGTCACAGAGTTGTGTGCTAGTTGGCTCGGTCTGCAATTCCAAAGTGTGACGCCGGATAGCAGTGGTAACTATGCGGTGAATATTCAAGAGCTGACAAGTAAAGCAGAGATTATCATCTTCCGCTCGGATACGCAGTATCCTATTACCATCACTGCTCCCAATGGCAGCATTTTGCAACAAGGGGTGGGCGTAATACAACAATCGCCTGATACACACTATCAAATCGATGAACTTGATGTCACGCCACCGGTTGTTACCGGCACATACAGTGTGTTTGTGGGCAAAGATCCGGAGGCCCAAGTCTATCGGCTGGTCAATACACGTTTGCAGGTGCGCATTCTAGGTCCCCATGTGGTATACACAGGCAAGCCAGCAGTACAGATCAGAGCGGCCTTGTATGATGGGAACAACATTTTCACGCCGAAGTCTGCGGCGACCTTGCAAGCCGAGGTTACCTTTACTGCTCCTAGACAAGCATCATCCACCAGTGAGGTGAACTTGGCGCAACAGGACGGACAGGACAATTTCATTGGTAATGCACCCATCTATAACACACCTGGTACCTTACAGATTGTGGTCTATGCGAACTACGAGGGGATCCATCCGCCGAAGAGTACAGAGACAGTCAAGGTTGAGATTCCCCCCTTACCCCCCTGCACAACATTTGATTGTTTTACAAAGCGTAATCTCATCCCTATGTTTGGCATCGGCCTTCTCATCTTGGTCATAGTCGTTCTATTCCTCTGGAGCAAGCAGCTGAAGCCGTCTGGTTACTTGGTAAATGCACACACAGGCAAACCACTGGAATTAGGTATGTATCGTCTACTATCCGCATGCCTTTTTAAGAAGTCGATGGTGACTATGCAAGAACTGGCAGGTCATCCGGACGCATCAGCGGTTAGTACATTAACAAATGAGCCTCTGGCCTTTGTTGCTACCAGCAAAGGCATGTCATTATGCGCGTTACAAGAAAATTTATCACATATCAGTGTGCGT
>CBJMBI010000643.1:0-2687 GCA_966427955.1 uncultured Ktedonobacterales bacterium | reverse complement strand
ATCGTCATCATCGTCATCGTCTAATTCAAACTCATCATCCTTCAATTCCTCCCTGGCCTTAAGCATCTGTTCAAGCTGTTCACTAAGCTCTCTTAGCACCTCATCATCATCATCATCAGACTCAGATTGGTAGGCCTTTGCTAATTCAAACTTATCATTTTCAGATCCAGATCCCAATCGAGAGCTAGGAAGCGAACCAGATAGCAATCCAGAACTAGGTCCAGTGGTATCAGACGTATAAATGCGACGAAAGTTATCTAGAGTCTTTTGACAATATAATATAAAAGCAGCTGTATATTCATTCCCTCCTGGATCAGGAACTACTCCACTCTCATTATCACTACTTATTTTCTTGATCTCTTCTTGATTTCTTCTTCGAGAAGATTCAGAATTTTCTGCTTGCATACTTATTGTTCCTTTCTTTTCATTCTCTACATTTATTCAAATACTTATCCTGCATCGATTACTTGTAATAGCAGGAAAGAATGGAACGAAGAAAGCTGTAATATTAACTCTACACAATAGCAATGTTCTATTGAGCAGAGTATAACAGAAATTTGAACAACTCTCTAGGAGAAAATAGGGACAATTCTTGCGGTACTTGGGTTAACAACTCATCTTTTCCGGGGAAACTCTGGGAAGGGATTTTTAGGGGCTGTTGCCCAGGTAGATACGAGTCTAGCAAAACACCCCTCAGCCGGGATCATCTCTCATGACAACCTGGGCAACTACAACTTCTGCTCTTGTTAGGTTAGAACTGACGAATTACACAACATGCTTGAACTAACAGATGTTATCTTCACGAACACGGAAATCTTCAAGCTCGCCGACATTCGTTGAGACTCAAGGCATGATTAATATCTTCGCTATGGCGAGCTAGCAATTCAAAGAGGCCTTTCGTTTCCTCAGGATTTAACGTACAGAACATGCCACTAGGTGAACCAAATTCGTGGTAGTAGAGCTTTAATCTGCCGTCTTCAATCGATGACTGGAAGCGTCCAATCTTCATATGATCTTGCTGATAGGATTGAGTCTGTCTTCCCATGATAGGTGCTCCTCTTTGATATAAACCTGACAGATCCTGACTCTCTCTGATTTTACTGATCGTAGCATCTCTCAGTGGAGAGATACCATCATCTTTTTCTATCTACCTCTATCATACGCTACTAATTTGCAGAATTGAAGTATATTTCACCTCAATATTACACGCGCAGCAAATTTTTATGCACTTTTGTATTTTTCTGTGGCATATGGATGTCTTATAATGACCTTTGTATGAGGTTACTAATTGCAAAAAGAACAAAATTTGTGCAAAGTATACAAATCTTCAAGCCAATGTTGTTGTATATTTATACCAAATAAACGACACCTCCATTGACAAAGTTGGCCTGCATCCAAACACCCGCTTTCTACGCATACAGAATTAGACATCTGTTACCACTATTTATAGATCCAATTGACAAAAAGATGAACTCAAGTAAGCAAGATAGGTACGAGAAGATAAGCCGCCGGACGTTTCTCCGACGAGCGATGGCTATTGGTCTGACAACGGGTTCAGCACCGACTCTGCTGACTGGATGTGACTTCACAAGTAACGAATCCTCTTCGATCGATCTGATCACTGTCTGGGGTGGTGCAGAACTGGATTCGTTCAATGCAGTACTTGCGCCATTTAGGAAGAGACAGCACATCACTGTTAATATCGAGTCTACACGTGATCTGAGCGCCACCCTTAATAGTCGCTTACGTGGGAACAATCCTCCCGATGTAGCTGTACTTCCCAACCCTGGCAGTATGCAGCAACTCGCCAGCCAGAATAAGTTGATTCGCTTGGACCGCTTATTAGATATGCATCAGGTAAAAAAAGACTATACCCAATCTTGGATTGATCTTGGCTCGTACCAGGGCAACCTCTATGGGCTCTTCTATAAGACAGCTAATAAGGGCACCGTTTGGTATAGTCCCAAGCAATTCCAACCTCTTGGCTATAAGATACCTACTACCTGGTCAGAGATGCTCACCCTCTCAGATCAGATCGCTCGTAGCGGTAAATATCCATGGGCGATTGGTGTTGAGAACGGACCCGCCAGTGGTTGGCCTGCCTCCGACTGGGTGGCGGAGATTTACTTGAAACTGTTTGGACCACAAATGTATGATAAGTGGGTCACCCACAAGATTCCCTGGACAGACAGGAGTATCAAAACAGCCTTCCAATTATTCGGCAAAATTGCTGGTGGCCAGCATTATGTCAATGGAGCACCCCAAGCTATTCAGGCAATCTCATTTGATAAAGCCATCCAGGAGCCATTCGCCAATCCTCCCCAAGCTTATATGGACTACCTAGGAGATTTTGCCATCACGCTCATCACACAGGCATATCCTCATGCCAAAGCAGGAGCTGACTATGACTTCTTTCCCTTTCCCACTCTTACCGATCAATATAAAGATGCCGTTACTGGTAGCACCGATGTGGTAGTAGTCATGCAAAATACAGCAGCTACCCGAGCTTTGATTAACTATCTCGCTACAGCTGAGGCACAAACGATCTGGGTCAAACGTGGTGGATTTACATCGCCAAATAAGTCAGTTAACCTGGATACATATCCCAGCGCCGTCGCTAGAGCCTCTGCGCAGATGCTCACTAGCACTACATTGTTTCGCTATGGTGCAGGTGATCTGATGCCTCC